>JBDUXZ010000016.1 GCA_039944855.1 Rhodothermales bacterium
TGCCGGCGAAGCACTCGGCCTCGGGCTGGGTCGTCTCGACGACGGTGTTCGAGGCGTCGGTGGGGTCCTCGGCGAGCATCGACATCGCCCCGCCGAAGGGGGTGATCTCGTAGTCGATGTCCTCCTCGAACGTGATCGGCAAGGCGATGCCCATCATCTCGCCGCCGAACGCGCCGCGCGTGATGAAGCGGGCGCTGCCCTCGGCGATCGTGCGGACGAGCGTGTTGTCGCGTGTGATCTCCTGGATACCGCCGCCGTTCGTGGTGAGGATGTTTCCGTTGGGCAGTTCGTAGACGCCGCGGTTTCCGGTGATGACGTCGTACGAGGCCTCGAACGTCCCGTCGCTCGCGAACTCGAAGACGCCGGAGGGAACGGAGAACACGCCGACGAGCACGTCGCCTTCGCCCTCTGCGTCCGCCTCCGCGATCTGCTGTGGGAAGTTGACCGAGGCCCCTGAGTTCCAGTCCTCGATGAACGTGCCGTCGAGGTTGAAGCGGAGGATGCGGTCGGTGTTGTTGATCTCGCTGATCAGGATGTCGCTGTCGCGGACGTAGATGTCGAAGGGGGATTCGATCCCTCCCGTACCGGGCTCGATGAAGTTGCCGAGGTAGGTGCCGTCGGTGTCGAAGGCGGCGATCGCGCCGGCGTTCGCCCCGCCCGCTGTCGTGACCCATAGCTCGGTGCCGTCGGGGCTCATCGCGAAGCCGCGGACGTTGTCGAGGATGTCGTTGTTGACACCGCCGGCGGGTGCGAAGATGCCGACGAAGTTGCCTTCGAGGTCGTACTCAAAGATGGCGTCGCCGATCTGGTCGGAGACGAAGACGCCGTCGCCGTCGAAGTTCAGCATCGCCTGGATGGGCGTGGAGAGGTTGTCGTCGGTCTCGGTGTCGGCGATGAACGCGGGGTCGAGCACGTCGCCGGTCGCGGCGTCGAGGAGGAGGACGCGGTCGTCGGAGGATTCCGGGACGAAGAGGACGTTGTCAGCGCCGCCGCCCCGGAGGACGTAGGTGCCGGGGGCCACGGCGCGCGTCGCGGGTGCCGCGGCGAGCACGGAGGGCGCTTCGAGCGCTTCGAGCCCTCGCGCCTCTCGGTCTTGCGGGCTGAGTTGCTGGGCCTGGAGTGCGGCAGGCCAGAGGATGAGGAGCCCTAGAGCTACGAGAAAGGTGGAGCGAAGGAGTAGCAGGAATGGTCGCATGGGTCTCTAGTCGTGGTGTAAGAGAGGGGGGCGCGAAGTGTGAATGTTAGGGTAAGATCTGGAGATCGGAAGTACAAGACCCATCTCCACAAAACAACCGTTACGCCCGAGCATTTCCACGCCTGCCCCCTCCGGCAGACCAGCCCGTATTATTGGCGCGGCGTCCGCCGTCGCCCGCATCCGCCCACGCTCCGTCTCCCTCGATGCCCCGATCTCTGCACTCTCTGCTCTTCGCCTGCCTCGTGTTCGCGGGTGCAATGCCTGCCATCGCCCAGTCCACGGACGCGGCGGAACTGACGCTCGAAAGCCTCTTCGCCTCGCCGACGTTCTACGGCAAGGGATTCCAGGGCGGTCGCTGGGCCGAGTCCGGCCCCGTCGTCCGCTACATCGAGCGCAGCGACGAATCCGGCGCGACCGACCTCATGGAGTACGACCTCGAGGCCGACACCCGCATCCGGCTCATCGACGGGAGCCAGCTCAAGAAGCCCGATGCCGACGGCCTCCTCCAGATCGAGGACTACGCGTACAGCGCCGACCGCAGCCGCGTCCTCCTCTACACGGACTCCGAGCGCGTGTGGCGGCTCAACACGAAGGGTTACTACTACGTGTACGATGTCGAAGCCGGCACGCTCGCGCCCGTCGCCGACCGCGCGGCCGGGCTGCAGATGTTCGCCAAGTTCAGCCCGGACGGCGAGCGCGTGGCCTTCGTCCGCGACCGCGACCTCTTCGTCGTGGACCTCGCGACGGGGGAGGAGACGCGACTGACGGACAGCGGCAGCCCCGGCGGTGTCATCAACGGCACGTTCGACTGGGTGTACGAGGAGGAGTTCGGCCTCCGCGACGGCTTCCGCTGGAGCCCCGACGGCCAGCACATCGCGTTCTTCCAACTCGACGAGTCGGCCACGCGCGATTTCCAGATGACGGACTTCCGCACGCTCTACCCCGAGTACACGAAGTTCCGCTACCCGAAGGCAGGCGAAGTCAACGCGGAGATCCGCGTCGGCGTGATCGACCTCCCGAGCGGCGAGACGCGCTTCTTCGACACCGATACGTGGAACGAGGGCGGCGACGAGACGGAGTACCTCGCGCTGATGGACTGGGCGCCGGCCATCGATGGGCAGCACTACGTCTGGATGGCGCGGATGAACCGCGACCAGAACGACCTCGACCTCCTCTACGGCGATCCCGCGACGATGGACCTCGACGTCGTGCTCGAAGAGAAATCCGACTCGTGGATCGACGTCGAGACCGGGTTCTCGGACCTCGATATGGGCACGCTCACGTTTCTCGACGACGACACGCACTTCGTGTGGCGGAGCGACCGGAGTGGCTACAGCCACCTCTACCTCTATGAGAACGATGGCACGCTCGTCCGCCCGCTCACGAGCGGCGAGTGGGACGTGACGAGCTTCCACGGCATTGATGAGGCGGCAGGCGCGCTTTACGTCACCGGCACGCGCGAGAGCCCGATCGAGCGGCACCTCTACCGCGTGTCCTTCGGCGCGGACGCCGGCACGAACGGCTACGGTGCCGAGCCGGTGAAGATCACCGACCGCGCGGGCTGGCACGCCGCCAACACCTCGGCCGATCTGCGCTACTACATCGACACGTATTCCAACGTCAGCACGCCGCCTGTCGTCTCGCTCCACCGGATCGACGGGGAACTCGTGAAGGTGCTGGAGGCGAACGAGGCGCTGATCGCCACGGTCGAGGCGCTCGGCCTCGCACCGGTCGAGTTCATGGAGGTCCCCGCCGCCGACGGGACGCCGCTCAACGCCTACCTCATCAAGCCCCGCGCCTTCGACGCGTCGAAGGCATACCCGCTCCTCGTGCACACCTACGGCGGGCCGGGCTCGCAGGAGGTCCGCAACGCGTGGGGCGGGACCGAGCGGCTGTGGCACTACATGCTCGCCGAGGAGCACGGCGTCCTCGTCGCCGGCGTCGACAACCGAGGCACGGGCGGGCGCGGCAAGGGCTTTAAAGCGCAGACGTACAAAAACCTCGGCATCCTCGAAGCCGAGGACCAGATCGCGGCCGGGCAGTGGTTCGGCGCGCAGCCGTGGGTCGACGCCGACCGGCTCGGGATCTGGGGCTGGAGCTACGGCGGGTACCTCTCGCTCCTCGCGATGCTGTATGAAGACGGCCCCGAGACGTACGACCTCGGGGTGGCCGTCGCGCCCGTCACGAACTGGCGGTTCTACGACACGATCTACACCGAGCGTTACCTCTCGACGCCGCAGAAGAACCCCGATGGGTACGACCTCGGCTCGCCGGTGACGTACGCCGCGAACCTCCGCGCCGACCAGGACCTCCTCCTCGTCCACGGCGACTTCGACGACAACGTCCACGTGCAGAACACGGTCGCGATGACGGACGCGCTGCAGGCTCAGGGCAAGCAGTTCGACATGATGATCTACCCCGGCCGCAACCACGGCATCTACGGCGGCTCGACGCGGCTCCACCTCTACACCCTCCTGACGGACTTCATCACGGAGAATCTGTAGAGCCCGAACGCCAGCCTCGTTACCTTGGGGCGGTTCCGCGCGTGCGGGGCCGCCCCTTTTCTTGGCTCGCTTTCCCCCGCCCGATGATGCCCGACCTGCTCATTCAACACGGCACCCTCCTCGACCCCGAAACCGGCGAGACGCGCACGGCCGACGTCCTCATCCGCGACGGACGGATCGAGCGGATCGGCGACGACTTGGAGGTCGAAGGGCGGATCGAGGCCTACGATGCGAGCGGGAAGCTGATCTCGCCGGGATGGATCGACATGCACGTCCACCTCCGCGAGCCGGGGCAGGAGCACAAGGAGACGGTCGCCACCGGCACGCGCGCCGCCGCGTTCGGGGGCTTCACCGCCGTCGCCTGCATGCCCAACACCGACCCGCCGATCGCCACGCGCGACGTGGTCGAGTTCGTGAGGAAGCGGGCCGAAGGGCTGCCCGTCGACGTCTATCCCATCGGGGCCGTCTCGAAGGCCCGCGCCGGCGAGCACCTCGCCGAACTCGGCGACATGGCCGAGGGCGGGGCCGTCGCCTTCTCCGACGACGGCTCGCCGGTGCAGGACGCCGGGCTGATGCGCCGCGCGCTCGAATACGCCCGCACGCTCGACAAGCCGATCCTCGGACACGAAGAAGACCTCACGCTGAACCCGCACGGCCACATGCACGAGGGCGCCGTCGCTACGCGCCTCGGCGTGCCCGGCATCCCCGGCCTCGCCGAAGAGGTGATGATCGCCCGCGACGCCATGCTCGCCGACTTCACCGGCGGCCACGTCCACATCTGCCACATCTCCACGGCGAAGGCCGTCGCGATTGTCCGCGAGGCGAAGGCGAAGGGGGTTCCGATTACGGCCGAAGTCTGCACCCACCACCTCGCCCTCACCGACGAGGCCGTGGAGACGAGCGACTACGACACGCACACGAAGATGCACCCGCCGCTCCGCACCGCCGAGGACGTGGCCGCGCTGAAAGAGGGGCTGAAGGACGGTACGATCGACGTGCTCTGCACCGACCACGCACCGCACGCGACGTTCGAGAAGGAGGTCGAGTTCGCGGCGGCCCCGTTCGGGATCCTCGGGCTGGAGACGTGCTGGGGCCTCGTCGGCCGTGAGTTGATCCGGCCGGGCGTGCTCACCGTCGCCGAGGCCGTGCGCAAGCTGACCGTCGAGCCGAGGAAGATTCTCCGGCTCGACCACCCGAAGCTGGAGGAGGGCGAGCCGGCCAACCTCACGATCTTCGACGCCGAGACGGAGTGGACGTTCGAGGCGCGGCACATCCGCTCGAAGAGCAAGAACACGCCGTTCGTCGGCGACTCGCTTGTGGGGCGGGCGTGGGCGATCTACAACCACGGGCAGTTCGTCGAGGCCGAACCCGCCGAGGCCGACGCGTGAGTCCGAACACTGCGTGGGTCGTGCTCGTCGTCGCGGGCCTCTTCGAGATCGCGTGGGCGACGGGGCTGAAGTACACCGACGGCTGGACCCGGCTCGGCCCGACGCTCGGGACGCTGGCGGCGATGGCCGTGAGCGTGTTCCTCCTCGGCCGCGCGGTGCAGGTGCTGCCTGTCGGGACGGCGTACGCGGTGTGGACGGGGATCGGGGCGGTGGGGACGGCGGTGCTCGGGCTCGTCCTCTTCGGCGAGGCGCGGACGGCGGCGCGGTTCGCCTGCATCGCGCTCATCGTCGCCGGCATCGTCGGGCTCAAGCTGACGGCGCGGTAATTACGGAAGCGCCCCCGACCTCGGCGTGAGATCGGGGGCGCTCCAGCCCGGAGGCTACGGGGTTGCGCTACGGACGGGTGAGCGTGAAGGGGACCGAGATGGGCGAGCCATCGTTGCCCGTGCCCGCGAGCGTCCCGTTGAACGTCCGCCCGTCGTTGGAGAGCGTCCCGTTGAACGTGAGCGGGACGAGTTGCGGGGAGGAGATCTGGAGCGCCATGTTGGTGCCCGTGCGCGTCCCCGCCACCGTGAAGGCGGTGCCGTCGATGTTACCCGAGCCCGCGATGGCGCCGTTCGTGTCCGTCAGCGTCATCGTCAGCGTGGAGCCCTGCGCGGAGCCGGTGTACGTCCCCGTCGCGGAGACGCCGAAGCCGGGGGGCAGGATGAGGATGGTGACGTTGAAGCCGGTGTTCATCCCAGCGACGACCTGCTGCCGCGTGGGCACGAAGCCTTCGACCTGGTTCGTCCCGATGACGCCGAAGAAGTCGCCGCCGTCGATCCGTGCGGTGTTGTTGTTGTCCTTCCAGGCCGCGATGAAGTAGGAGTCGGGGTTGATGTTCTGGAAGGTGAAGTTGCCGCTGGCGTCGGTCGAGGCCGTGAACGTCGGGCTGTTGGCTTCGAACTCGTCGAGCGTCTCGAAGAGAGAGACGCGGGTGTTGACGATGTCGCCGCCGGCACCGGCGGGGAGCGTGATGGTGCCGGAGATGGTGCCGGTCGTCGGCGTCGGCTCCGGGTCGGAGGAGTCACAGCCGGCGACGGCGAACATCAGCAGGGTGAGCGCGAGCGTGGTGGTGCGGTGGAGGAAGGAGCGGGGGATGAGCATGGTAGCGGGGTGGTTGGGTGTAGGGAGCGTTGAACGTGAGGAGTGGCTTGCCGATGGCAGGCGGAAGCGTTGATAAGAACGCGAATCCGTAGGCAATCGGGTCAAACAGGTAGTGTCGCTGCAGAGAAGACAGGAGAGAGGAGCACGCGAATGTAGCGAAGCCTCCACGCTGGTTTGGCATGTATGGCGAAGCTGGAGAAAAATTTGGCCGAGTGATGGCGAGAGGCGTATGCGACCTCCGCTCGGCGTACCGAGCCGTGATTTCCGGGTGAGAAGCGGGAGCCGGCGGGCGATCGGATGGGGGAGGTAGGACCGACGTCGTACCTTCGAGCTTCCCGATCCACCGGTTGCCCCCATGACTCCGCCCACCCTCGATTTCGCCACGCTCCGCGCACAGACGCTCGGCATCGATACGCCGCTCGCGACGCCCTTCGGCGAGCGGCTGATGGTCTACGCCGACTTCACCGCCTCGGGCCGCTGCCTCCGCTTCGTCGAGGACTACCTCGCTGACCTCGCCCGGCTCTACGCCAACAGCCACACCGAGGACGACACGACGGGCCGCGTGACGACGCACCTCCTCCACGAGGCCGAAGCCGTCCTCAAAGCCGCCGTCAACGCGGGGCCCTCGGGCCGGATCATCGCCTGCGGCACGGGATCGACGGGTGCCATCGATAAACTCCAGCAGATCCTCGGCATCACGCTCCCGCCCGCGACGCGCCGCCGTGTGGGCGGCCTCCTCCGTGAGCACTTCGGCCCGGAGGCGGTCACGGCGTTCTCGGAGACGCTGCGCGAGCATCAGCCTGTCGTGTTCGTCGGACCGTACGAGCACCACTCCAACGAGGTGACGTGGCGCGAGGGGCTCGCGACCGTCGTCGAGACCCGGCTCGCGGCCGACGGCGGCGTGGACCTCGGCCATCTCGAAGAACTCCTGCGCGACGAGCGGTGGACCGACCGCCCGCGGATCGGCTCGTTTTCGGCCGCGTCGAACGTGACGGGAATGCGGACGCCGGTCCACGAGGTCGCCCGCCTGCTCCACCGCTACGACGCCCTCGCCTGCTTCGACTTCGCCGCGAGCGCGCCCTACGTCGAGATCGACATGAACCCGGAGGGCGACGCCGAGGGCGCGCTCGACGCCGTGTTCCTCTCGCCCCACAAGTACCTCGGCGGGCCGGGCGCGAGCGGCGTGCTCGTCTTCAACGAGCGGATCTACCCGCACGACCTCGCCCCGAGCGTCGGCGGCGGCGGGACGGTCGATTACGTCGGCCCGACGAGCCACGACTTCACGGCGGACGTGGAGGCGCGCGAGAAAGCGGGGACGCCGGGCGTGCTCCAGATCCTCCGCGCCGCGCTCGCCGTGCAGGTCAAGCACGCTGTGGGCGTCGAACGGATCGAGGCGCGCGAGCAGGAACTGTTGCGACGCGCCTTCGCGCGGTGGGGCGCGCTCGACGCCGTCGAACTCCTCGGCAACCCCGACCCGGCGCGGCGCGTCGGCATCGTCTCGTTCAACCTCCGCTGCTCGAATGGGCAGTACCTCCACCCGAAGCTCGTCACGACGCTTCTCAACGACGTCTTCGGGATCCAGAGCCGCGCCGGCTGCTCGTGCGCCGGGCCCTACGGCCACCGCCTGCTCGGGATCGACGACGCGACCTCGGAGAAGTACCGCGCGTGGGTGCGCAAGGGGTACCACGGCATCAAACCCGGCTGGTGCCGCGTCGGCTTCCACTACGCGATGGACGACGCCGAGGCCGACTTCATCATCGACGCCGTGGCGTTCCTCGCCCGCGAAGGCGAGCGCTTCCTCCCGCTCTACGACTTCGACCTCGACTCCGGCGTGTGGGTCCACCGCGACGCCGACGAGACGATGCCGTCGCTCTCCATCACCGACGCGCTCGACGCGCCGAAGCGTCCCGATTCGCCTCTTTCCAAAGAGCAGCGCGCCGTCCGCTACGCTGAGACGCTCGCCGAGGCCGAGGCGTGGGCCGCGCGGCTCGACGCCCGGGCTTCGTCGTTTGCGCTCGACGGCGAGCTCGGCGAGTTGCAGTTCTTCACGCTCCCGGCGGAGGCATAGCGGTCGTGGCGAAGCCGAAACGCAGGGCCACATCGAAGCGGAAGCCGATCCGGCCGGCCGCGCCGCGTCCGTTGTGGAAACGACCCGTGGTGCTCGTCGCCGTCGCGGTGCTCGTCATCGCATTCGTCCTTCTATTTCCGACGTTCAGCGCCGTGAAGCCGTCCTTCGATGCCGAGCGGGCCTACGCCGACGTGGTCCGGCAGGTCGAGTTCGGACCGCGCGTGCCGGGCACGGGGGGGCACGACGCGGCCCGCGCCTACTTCGTCGAGACGCTCGAAGCCCTCGCCGACCGCGTGATCGAGCAGCCCGTCACAGCGACGATCGGCGACTCGGTCACGGTGACGGGCACGAACATCGTCGCCTCGTTCAACCTCAACCCGGGTGTGGGGACGCGGATCATGCTCGCCGCCCACTGGGACACCCGCCCCCGCGCCGACCGCGACCCCGACTCGACGAAGCATAGCGAACCAGTCCCCGGTGCCAACGACGGCGCTTCCGGCGTCGCCGTCCTGCTCGAGATGGCGCGGCTCTTCCACGACGATCCGCCCGACGTCGGCGTCGACCTCGTCCTCTTCGACCTCGAAGACCTCGGCGACTACGCCACCGCCGACACGTCGGCGCCGCGCACCCCGTTCGCTCTCGGCTCCGCCGCCTTCGTCCGCGACAACCCGACGTACCGACCGACCTTCGGCATCCTCCTCGACATGGTCGGCGACAAAAACCTGCGGATCGCCAAAGAGGGCTACTCGCAGCAGTACGCGCCCCGCATCGTCGAGAAGGTGTGGGCGGCGGCGGCGGCGGTCGGGGCCGACGCGTTCGTGGACGCGCCCGGCGGCGCCGTCGAGGACGACCACGTTCCGTTCCTCCGGCAAGGCATCCCCGTCATCGACCTCATTCAGTCGCCGTTTTCCGACACGTGGCACACGACGGCCGACACGCCGGAGCACATCAGCGCCGCCAGCCTGGGGCAAGTCGGCGACGTACTCATTGAGGTGGTGTACAGCGAGTAGCGTTACGCGATCTGCTTCCAGCTTTCGGACTGGCGTGGGAGCACGTCCTCGGGCGCGAGGTCCGGGTGGAGCAGGGCTTCTGAGATGCGCTCCATCCGCGTGCCCTGTGATCCCTTAACGAGTACGACGTCGCCGGGCTCGGGCTCGTAGGCACGGCCGTCTCGGATCGCGTCAGCGAGGGTGCCAGACCTCGGGTGGAGCGTGATGCGCGCTCGCTGCTCCGCCGACAGCGTCTCGGCCGCCCGCGCCATGATTGACCCCACCGCATGTACGGTATCGGCGGATTCGATGGCGGCGGCGAGGACCTCGGCGTGCTGCTCCACTTCGGTCTCGCCGAGTTCTAGCATGTCGCCGAGGAAGGCGATGCGCCGCGTTCCGTCCTGCGCGGCGAGGACGCGGAGCGCGGCGCGCGTCGCGTCGGGCGAAGCGTTGTAGGTGTCATCGATGAGCGTGCTCCCGTTGCGGCCGTCGAGCCGGTTCAGCCGGCCTTTCTCCGTCTCGATCCGCGAGAGCCCGCGGTTGATCGCTTCATCCAACATGCCGAAGGCGAGGCCGGCGGCGAAGGCAGCGAGGGCCGTCGAAACGGCGTGCTCCCCGAGCATCGGCAGCGTCGCCGTGATGCGGTCGGGGCGCACGTCGCAGGCGGCGTCTGTGCCGTACGTGATCGTCCGGCCCCGGTTCACGTCGCGCATCGCGAGCACGCGCGGGTCGTCGCCGTTGAGGCACGCGGTCCCGTCGGGGCCGAGCGCGCGTACGAGCTCCGACTTCTCCCGCTGCACGCCGTCGATGCTCCCGAGCGTCTCGACGTGGACGCCGCGCACGACGGTGATCACGGAGACGGTGGGGGGGAAGTACTCGCACAGCTCGCGGAGGTCGCCGGGTAGCCGGGCGCCCATCTCCAGCACGAGCTTCGTATCGGCGGAGAAGTCGCGGTTGAGGAGGAGGAGGGAGAGGCCGAGCGGCGTGTTCTTGTTCCCCTCCGAGGCGACGACGTCGAACCCTTCGCGGAGCACGGCGAGCACGGCCATTTTCGTTGAGGTCTTCCCCATCGAGCCGGTGATCGCGACGATGTCCGGGCCGATGCGGCGGACTTTCTCGCGCGCCTGTTCGATGAGGTAGTCCAGCGAACGCTCGACGCGGACGACCTCGACATGCGCGGGCACGTCCACGTTGACTTCGGTGACGACGGCCGTAGCCCCTTTCTCGATGGCTTGCGGGATGAAGGCGTGGCCGTCGTGCGTCTCGCCTCGGATGGCGACGTAGGTGTCGCCGGGCTGCAGCGTGCGGGTGTCCGTCGAGTAGGGCATCAGCGGGTCGTCTTGAGCCGCGCGTCGCGCGCGTGGCGGTCGAGGGCGAGGGTGAGGAGGGTGTCGAGGAGGGCACCGATGGGGAGCCCAGTGTGGTCCCACATCACGGGAAACATGCTGCGCTCGGTGAAGCCGGGGATCGTGTTGACCTCGTTGATGTAGAGCTCGTATTCCGGCGTCACGAAGAAGTCGACGCGGGCCATCCCTTCGCAGCCGAGGACGCGGTAGGCGTCGGCGGCGAGGGAGCGAATTTGCTCGGCGATCATGGGGGGGAGGTCGGCCGGGACTTGCATCCGCGAGGCATCGGGATCCTCGTACTTCGCGTCGTAGGTGTAGAATTCGGCCGTCGAGACGACCTCGCCGGGGACGGAGGCGCGGGGCTCCTCGTTGCCGATCACGGCGCACTCGATCTCGCGGCCCCGAATGGCCTGCTCGACGAGGACTTTGTTGTCGTAGTTGAAGGCGTCGGCGAGGGCACGGTCGAACGCGTCAGCGCTCTCGGCCTTCGACGTGCCCACGGACGAGCCGGAGTTGGCGGGCTTAACGAACAGCGTGGTTCCGAGTGCGTCGGTGACGTCGTCGTACGCCAGCCGTTCGCCGTGGCGGGCGATGCGGAACGGCACGACGGGCAGGCCGGAGTCGCGGAGCAGCCGCTTCGTGACCTCCTTGTCCATGCACACCGCCGAGCCGAGCACGCCGGGGCCGACGAACGGGATGCCGAGCGTCTGCAGGAAGCCCTGCACGCGGCCGTCCTCGCCGTTCTGACCGTGGAGCATCGGGAAGGCCACGTCGAGTTCGAGAGGTTCCCAGTACGTCGTTCCATCCTCCCGTCGGACGTACAGCTTCGCGCCGTCCTCGGTGTGGGAGAAGCGTGTCTCCCCGATCTTCGCCGAGGGTTCTGCTCCGCCGGTCAACAGGGACGTTTCGAGGTCTTCGACGTGCCAGCGGCCCTGCCGGTCGATGCGGATGGGGGTGACGCGGTAGCGGTCCGGGTCGAAGGCGGCGAGCACGTTCCGTGCGGACCGGATGGATACTTCGTGTTCGGAGGAGACGCCCCCGTAGATCAGTCCGACGTGTTTCATGGGCAGACGGCGCGTTGCGTGGCCGTTGATGGGGGAGAGGAGGGGGCGCCCGGACGGCGGCAGGCCACACCAGAGGAGGAGCAGAAGCTACGACGGGGCCGGATGGTTCCGAAAGCGAAGTGGGCGTGGAGGAGCTACCGGTTTAAGTCGTAGCCGGAGCGGCCGATATCCAAGTCCCCACCAACAGGAAGTCGTCATGGCAACAGTATTCCTCGTCGAACCAGTACGCCGCGGGCGAAGCTCCGCGGAGAGAGAGCGCGTATTCGCCGAGGCGCTCGTTGCGATCCGCCTCGCGCTCGGCGGGCTCGAAGGGGCCTGCGAAGAGGACCCCGCGCGGTGCCGCCGCGCTGCCGCCGTGCTGGAGCGGTTCACGCACGAGGTCGAGTACCTCTCGGCGCAGCGCGATCCCTACGACGAAGAGGGGTATTAGTCCGCACGGGAGGACCCGGAAGATTGGGCTCCCGATAGGCGCCGTCGTGCCGTCCGCGGTCGGGTACAGAGTCGGGCGATGGAGAGACACGGACGCGCGCCCCGCATCATTTCCCAACGCGGAGGGCGATTCGAGGGTGCCACTCAGGCGGGAGGTAGGCAGGCGCCGCTGTTGACAACGTGTAGTTTTTGCTGTAAATAGCGATTGATATTTTTGATGTTAGCGCCCAGCCGCACGTCGCTATTGATGCATCGCTCGCAGCGAAGTCACCTCATCGGCGCAGGTAGAACGGTTTCGAGGCAACGCGCCGGTTTGATCGCGGATGCACCATCCTGCCGGACCCACGTCGTGTGGCCGCTCTGACGCAGCGTCGAGTCGATCGCGGTCGGCTTCGACGCGCTCACCAGCCTCCACGACGATGCCGGAGCCGGATGCCGCCCACTATTTGACGGTCGCCGATGCCCTCGCGAAGGGCCGCGTCATCCCCTTCTTCGGGGCGGGCGTGAACCTGTGCGACCGGGTGGAGGGCGAGGCCTTCACGCCCCGACAGGGCTTGCCCAGCGGGAGCGAGCTCGCCGCCTACCTCGTCGACTACGTCGCCGAGCTGGGCCACGAGATCCAGGAGCAGGACGCCTACGACCTCGTCCGCGTGTCGCAGTACGTCGCCGTGATGGTGGGCGACGGCCCGCTCTACGCCGAGCTACGCAGCCTGCTCGACGTGGACTACACCCCGCTGTCGCTGCACCGCTTCTTCGCCACGTTTCAGGCCACGCTGCAGGAGAAGGGGTACCCGCCGCGCCCCCCGCTCCTCATCACGACGAACTACGACGACCTGATGGAGCGGGCGTTCGAGGACGCGGGCCAGCCGTTCGACCTCATCACCTACGTCGCCGAAGGCGAGCACCGGGGCAAGTTCATCCACCGGCGGCCCGACGGCTCGACGCACCTCATCGAGCGGCCGAACGAGTACGCCGGCATCGCCCTCGACGACCGGCGGCAGTTCCTCCATCCCGTCGTGCTGAAGATCCACGGGGCCGTGGACCGCGAGGACGCCGAGCGCGACAGCTTCGTCATCACCGAGGACGATTACATCGACTACCTGACGCGGACCGAGCTCGCGAGTCTGATCCCGGCCACGCTCGCCGAGCGGCTCAAGCGGAGCCATTTCCTCTTCCTCGGGTACGGGCTGCGCGACTGGAACCTCCGCGTCATCCTCCAGCGCGTGTGGGGCCAGCAGCGGCTGAGCTGGCAGTCGTGGGCCATCCAGCGCGGCCCGTCGGCGCTCGACCGACGGTTCTGGGACCGGCGCGGGATCGACGTGATGGACGAGGAGCTGAAGCGCTACATCGCGACGCTGCAGGAGCACGTCGACGGGCTCAAGCCCGCCGGGGGGACGCGATGAAGAAAGCTCCGCTCCGCCCCCGGTCTCCGTACAAAGGGCTGATGCCCTACGCCGAAGAGGACGCGCCGTACTTCTTCGGCCGCGAGACGGAGCGCGACCTCATCGTGTCGAACCTGCTCTCGGCCCGGCTGACGCTTCTCTACGGGCCGAGCGGCGTCGGGAAGAGCTCGGTGCTCTACGCCGGCGCCGCGCGGCAACTCCGCGAGCTCACCCGCCGCAACCTCGAAGACTTCGGCGCGCCCGAGTTCGTCGTCGTCGTGTTCGGCTCGTGGAACGGCGATCCCGAGGCGAGCCTGCTGGCCGAGGTCCGGGCGAAGGTGGAGGAGGCCATCGGTGAGTCGCTGCCGGAGCCGTGGGAGCCCGGCCTCGTCGCGGCGCTCGACCTGTGGACGCGGCACTTCGGGGGCGAGCTCCTCCTCGTCCTCGACCAGTTCGAGGAGTACTTCCTCTACCACGGGCACGAGGAGGACGGTGGTGCCGTCGCGGCGGCGCTGCCGCGCATGCTGAGCTACCGAGGCCACGGCCTGGCGGACACGGAGGACGCGATCCCGCAGCCGCTCCGGGTTAACGTCATGCTCTCGTTCCGCGAAGATGCCCTCGCCCAGCTCGACTTCTTCAAAGGGCGCATCCCGAACCTGTTCGACAACTACCTCCGACTCGATTACCTGACCGTGGACAAGGCGCGCGCCGCCATCGTCAAGCCGATCGAGCAGTACAACGAGTTGGAGGCGCCGCCGGAGCCGATTCGGATCGAGCCGGGGCTGGTGGACGCGGTGCTGGAGGAGGTGCTCACAGGGAAGGTCGTTCTCGGCGAAGCGGGGCGCGGCACGCTCGCCGGCCGCTCGAAGAGCCCGGCGGGGGGGGCGAAGATCGAGACGCCGTTCCTCCAACTCGTGATGACGCGGCTGTGGGAGCGCGAGATGCAGCTCGGGTCGACGGTGCTGCGCAGGAGTACGCTCCTCAAAGACCTCGGCGGGGCGACGGCCATCATCCGGTCCCACCTCGACCACGCCCTCGACGCGCTCTCGACGCAGGAGAAGGCCGTGGCGGCGCGCATCTTCCACTACCTCGTGACCCCGTCCGGGGCCAAGATCTCGCACGCGCCGAGCGACCTCGCCGGCTACGCGGGCGTGCCGGTCGGGCAGGTGGCGCACGTGCTCAAGAAGATGAACAGCGGGCACGAGCGCATCCTCCGGCAGGTCCCCGCGCCCGACCCCACGCAGGAGGCGCGGTACGAGATCTACCACGACAAGCTCGCGCCGGCCATCCTGAGCTGGCGCGCCCGCTACCTCCGCCATCGCAAAGCCCGGCGGAACCGGTTCGTCGCGGCGGTCGCCTCCCTCATGCTCTTCGGCGTCCTCGGCTACATCGCCTTCTCGGCCAGCATGAAAGCCACGCAGGCCGAACTGGTAGCGGTGCAGGCCGCCGTCCGAGCCGACTCCGTGCAGACGGTGACGAAGGACCAGCTCGTGCTGGCGCAACAGTCCGCCGCTACCACTGACAGTCCGGACGGCCGCTACGCCGTGACCGTCGCCGCCGACGGAGGGCTTCGGGTGCTCGACCTCACGGCTTCCAACGTCGGGGCGATCCCGTCGGTCGACGACCCGGTTCAGGGAGGGCAACCACCCCCCGTCGTACTCCCGACGCAGCCCGGCGAGCGGATCACGGCGACAGCGTTCGGCCCCGGCGGCGATGTGCTCGCCACGGGCAACGCGATGGGCGGCGTCCGGCTCTGGACGTTCCCCGACCTCGACCCGCTCTTCGCGCTGCCGGGGCAGGGGGCCGCCGTCACCCACATCGCCTTCAACCGAGCAGGCCGGCTCTGCGCCGCCGCCGCCGCCGACACGACGGTGCGCGTGTGGGACGTCACTCCGAGCGGTCCCGTTGGCGGGACGCGGCTGACCACCCGCACGCGCTACGACACGCCGCTCATCGGCATCCGCTTCGCCGAGGACGGCAGCGGCGTCGTCGCGCTCGGCGAGGGGGGGCGGATCGCCCGACCGTGCGAGCGCCGCACGCAGGTCGTCTTCGTGAGCTCGGACCGCACGATTGACGAGGCCGAGACGGAGGCGAGCCGCGCCCGCGCCGCCGGCTTCCGCACGACGATCTACGATCATCCCGTGAGCGGCCTCCACACCGTCGCCGGGCCGTTCTGCGAGGCCGAGGCCGAGCGGGCGCTTCCCACGCTCCGCCGCCTCTTCGTCGACGCCTACGTGCTCAGCGATGTGACGGCGTGGTGCCCCGAAACGGTCCAGCGCGAGGGCTACCTCGAATGTCAGTCGAAGGAGCGTTCGAACCGGCTGCTCCCCAACGTTCTCCGCCAAAAGAAAGGAAGATGACGAGCGACCAAGCGTACCTCGCCCACGTCGAGGCGGCCCAGCCCGACGAACTCCGCCGGCTCCTCAGCACGGCCACGGCAGACGAGCAACGGCTCCTCCGCGTCTACCTCGGCGACGAGCGCTACCGGCGGATGCGCGCGCTCGCCCTGCGCCAGCGCGCCACGCGCAGCCGGTCCCAGCGGCGCGGCAACGTCGTCGTGCTCCACGGCATCATGGGGGCCGAGCTGTCGCGCTCGCAGGGGCACGTCCCGGGCGGCGGCGGGTCGATCCGGCAGATCTGGGTCAAGCTGATGCGCCTCGCCTTCGGCGACCTCCGCTACCTCGCGCTCGACCGCGCCGGGACCGGGCCTGCCGACCCGCGCTACGAGGTCGAGGCGACGGGCATCATGAAGAAGCACTACGGCGAGCAGCTCCTCACGCTCGCCGAGCGCTGGGAGGTCCGCGCCTTCTGGTACGACTGGCGGCGGGATCTCCACGAAGCCGCGCGCCGCCTCCACCTCAAGCTCATCGAGTGGTTCGACGACGCGCCCGTTCACCTCGTCGCCCACTCGATGGGCGGGCTCGTCTCCCGCACCTTCATCGCTGACTACCCCGACCACTGGAAGGCGATGTGGGACGCGGAGCACGACGGGCGGCGCGGTGGCCGGCTCGTCATGCTCGGCACGCCCAACCACGGCTCCTACGCCGTGCCCCAGATCCTCACCGGCACCGAGAGCCTCATCCGCAAGCTCGAACTCGTCGACCTCCGCCACAACCTCGACGAGCTGCTCGCCGTCGTCAACACGTTCGTCGGGAGCTACCAGATGATGCCGGCGCTCCACACGGCTGGGGACGACGAGGCGCGGCGCGTGATGGAGCGGCTCTACAAGGCGGGGATGTACGCGCGCGACAGCGTCTCGCAGGACCACCTCGACGCCGCCCGCGCTTTCCACGATGCACTCCGCCCGGTTGTAGACCCCGAGCGGATGGTCTACGTCGCCGGCTACAACCAGCCCACCTACACCGGCATCAACGATTGGGCGGGGTTCCGCGACCGCAATGCGAAGACGGCCCGCCGCGCCTACGACGTCACGCTCGACGGCGACGGCCGCGTGCCGCACACGCTCGGTCTGCTCGAAACCGAGGAAGGCAAAAAGGTGCCGACGTACTACGTCGAAGAGGAGCACGGCGCCCTCCCGGAGAACGACGACGTGCTGCGCGCGCTCGACGACCTGCTGACGACGGGCGAGACGACGCATCTCCTCCGCGCGATGCCGAAGAAGCGCTCGGTCAGCAAGGCCGCCGTGCGAGACCGGATGGAGCGCGCCGAGCAGGAGCACGACGACGACGAGCAGCGCATCCGCGCCCACCTCTCGCGGCGCCAGCGGAGCGTTCGCAGCAGCGACCCCGACGTGCTCGCCGACCACGTCACGGCCGACGACCGCGTGGCCGAGGAGATGCTCCTGCGCGGCTTCCTCTCCGCCGGCTCCACCACGACGACGGAAGCCCCCGACATGGATGTCCCCTTCGCCCCTCCGGAACTCACCGTCCGCGTCCTCTGCGACGACATCGGCGGCGCCGGCTACCTCGGCGGCGAGCCGCCCGTCGATGCGATCAGCGTCGGCCACTACCGCGGCGTCCGGCCGACGAACGCGGAGCTCGCGCTCGACCGGGCCATCAGCGCAGCTCGAGGGCGCGGGAAAGCGGCGACGGGGGACGAGGAGAGCCGGCTGCTCATCACCTCGCTGACGGAGCGGGGGACGATCCGGGGCGACCACGCCCAGCCGTTCTTCCTGCCCGACTACCGGACGCCGCGCAAGGGCGAGGCGCCGGACCGCACCGTCGCGATCGCGGGGATGGGCGATCCGGGGCGGTTCGGCGTGCCGGAGCTGACGGTGCTCGCGCGCGAGCTCGTGTGGGCGCTCGGGAGCATGGGCAAGCGCCACCTCGCCTCCGTCCTCATCGGGGCCGGCGCGGGCAACCTCCGCATCGACGAAGCCGTGCCCGCGTGGATCCGCGGGTTCAAGCACGCCCTCACCGGAGCGGCGGCGAACGCTCGCGTGGAGCACTTCACGATCGTCGAGTACAGCCCCGCGCTCGCGATTGAGATCGACCGCGCGCTCCGTGCGGTCGGGGAAGAGTTGGACCCGCACCGGATGGTTCTACACTACGAGCCTTTCACCACCGAGCAGGTCCGGGCGTTGCAGAAGCAGGAGGCCGAGCGGAGGAAGGCGCGGCTGCAACGCGAGATCGAGCGTTTGGATACGGCCCCCGGCGCGGGCGCGCCCGAATCGGCCCCGCTCGACCCGACGCGGCTGACGGTAATGCTCGAAGGCGACACCTACCGCTACGGGGCTATCACCGAGAGCGCCTCCGTGCCCGAACGGGTCGTGAGGATCGATCCCCGGCTGGTGGACCAGGCCAACGACCAACTCGCCGTCGAGTGGGACCCGACGCGGCAGCGCGACCACGGCCGCGTGCTGGAGCGCCTGCTGATCCCGCAGGACCTCCGCCCGCACCTCACCAGCACGGCCCCGCTCGTCCTCTTGCTCGACGCGACGACGGCCCGGATCCACTGGGAGATGGTGGCCCAGCCCGACGTGTCCTCGGCCGCCGATCGGAGCACGGAGCGCGCGCCCGCCGCCACGCCCGCAGCGAGCGCCGACGACGCCTTTTTCCTCGGCATCAGCCGAGGCTTCACCCGGCAGCTCCGCACGCAGTTCGCCTCGCCGCCGGAGCCGCCGCCGCCGCCGAGCCGCGTGCTCCGCGTCCTCGTCGTGGCCGATCCCGCCGAGGACGCCCCGCTCCCCGGCGCCGAAGAGGAGGGGATGGAGGTGGCGGACCTCTTCGAGCATTTCAACACGCTGCAGGAGGAGGACCGGGGCGAGAACCGCGTCGAGGTGAAGCGGCTCTTCGGGCCGCAGGAGGCGACGCGGCTCAACGTGCTGAGCGAGCTGACGCTCCGCTCCTACGACGCGCTCCACTTCGCCGGGCACTGCGTTTACGACCCCGAGAATCCCGACGCCTCGGGGTGGATTTTCTCGAACGGCGAGCGCCTGAGCGCGCGCGAGCTCAACCGGATCGACCGGATCCCCGGCTTCGTGTTCTCGAACGCCTGCGAGTCCGGGATCACGCCCGACCGCGAGCGCACGGCCAGCCTCGCACCGAGCTTCGCCGAGGCGTTCTTCGAGCGCGGCGTGACGAACTTCGTCTGCACCGCCTGGCCCATCGACGACCTCTCGGCTCGCACGTTCGCCCGCGTGCTCTACGGCCACCTCCTCGGGATCTCGGTCGCTGAGACGGAGGGCGGGCTGCGCTATACGCGGGCCCTGTCGCAGGAGGCACCGTTGATGTACGCCGCGATGCGGGCGGCGCGGCGAGCGATTGCCGACACGCCCAACGGCTTCCAGACGTGGGGGGCGTACCAGCATTACGGCAACCCCTATTACCGGTTCTTCGACCTGAAAGCGCTGGAGAAGCGACGAGCCGCGCAGTCGGGCGGCGCGGGCGGGAAGGGGAAGAAGGCGGCATCCACCGCGTCGTCCGCCGGCGCAACGCGGGCGAAACGGAAGACCACGCGGAAGACCACGAAGAAGCGTACCACCGACGAGAGCTAGCCGCTGCAGGCCCGCCCTCGTTCCCCCTCAAACCCAAGAGCGATGATTACCGAGCAGACCCTCACGGGCATCATGCCCAACCTCAAATCCGAGCGCCGCGTCGCATTCATGCCCCACTTGCACGCGGCGATGGAGGAGTTCGAGATCAACACGCCGCTGCGGCAAGCGGCCTTCCTCGCCCAACTCGCCCACGAGTCCGGCGAGTTCCGCTACATGGAGGAGATCTGGGGTCCGACGGCGGCGCAGAAGCGGTACGAGCCGCCGAGCAGCCTCGCCCGAAGACTCGGCAACACCGAGCCCGGCGACGGCTTCCGCTACAAAGGGCGCGGCCCCATCCAAGTCACCGGGCGCGACAACTACCGCCGCTATGGGGGCCTCCTCGGGCTCGACCTCGAAGCCGAGCCGGAGCAGGCCGCGACGCCCGAGGTCGGCTTCCGCATCGCCGGGCTCTACTGGCACAAGAATGGGCTCAACGAGCTCGCTGACGTCGAGCATTTCAAAACGATTACGAAGCGCATCAACGGCGGCTACAACGGGCTCGAAGACCGCCGCCGGTACTATGAGCGGGCGCGCACCGCGCTCGGCATCCGCCGGACGCGCGGTGCCGGCACGCGCGGCTCGGCCCCCGTCCCGCTGCCCGACGACGGGGACCTCGGCGCCCCGGCGCTGCCACGCGGTTACGACGCAATCCGCGACGAGACGCCCGACGCCGACGCGTAGGCCGAGGCGTCACGAAGAAGAGCGGTATGACGAAGGGGGGAGCCCCGCGTGCTACGTGGCGGCTCCGTCTCCCTTCCTCAGCGGGACGACCGCGTCCCACAACCGGGCCGCGACGCCAGCCCGGCTCCGGACGTCGAGCTTCTGCAGCGCGTGCTCGGCGTGGTGGCGCGCGGTCGAGTGGCTGATCGCGAGGGCATCGGCGATCTCGCGGTCGGTCCGGCCTCGGGCCAGCAGCAGGACGACTTCGGTCTGGCGCGGCGTGAGGGCGAAGCGCGCGCGGAGCGTCTCGGCCTGGGGGAACGGAGGGCCTACGCATTGGAGCGTGATGAGCGCGCCCTCCTGCCCGAGCAGCGCGGCGTCGAGCGGGACCCCGTAGATGCGGTAGCGCCCCTGGACGGTCGGCACGATGCGGGGCGGGGAGGGCAGGGGCTCCGTGTGATCGGGCTGGCACGTCCGTAGCTGGGCCAGATGGCGCGCCCATGCGTGGACGGCGTCGAGCAGCCGGGTCGATGTCCGCTCGCGCCCGAGGAGGTCGATGAGGGCGCGGTTCCAGTGGAGCTCTCGGCCGTCGGCGTCGGTGAGGAGGATGGGGAACTCGAAGGCGTCGACGGTGGCGGCGAGAGCGGCGACCCGTGCGCCGGGCTCGGATTGGAAGCGAGCGTGGGTCCGCACGAACGATTCGAAAGCGGGGTAGAGGAGGCGGAAGCTGTGGAGGGTGTCGTTGCCGAACGCGGGGCGGTCTGGGCTCTCGTACGCCGCGACCATGGCATATTCCTGCCCGCCCGGCCCGTCAACGGCGAGCCCGATCACGTGGCGGACGCCATAGGGGCGGAGCGCCTCCTGGTAGAACGGGGAGTCCTCGACGACCTCGCGCGTCGAGAGCGATCGTTCGTGGAAGACGCCGCCGCCTGCGCGGTGCCGGGCCTCCCATGCCGCGTGGAGGAGTGGGTCGTCCCAGGCGGGGGCGTCTCCCCACCAGCCGGCGAAGGCCTCCTCGTAGGCGGTCAGCACGGCCGGGTCAGTGTCATCGCTCAAGACGGCCAGGCCGCCACGGTTCGGGACCTTCTCGGGGCCCGAGCCCGGGCGGCGAGGTCGGGCGCTGGAGGTGGGCAGGAAGAAGAGGGTGTGGTCGCATCCGGCTACGGTGCGGACGCTGGCACACGCCGTCTCGATCCAGCGGTCGATCTGGACCAGGTCGAACGGGGCGAGGAGCGCACGCTGGGCTTGGACGAGGTGTTCTAGATGGGATTGCATGACGAGCTAGGATCAGTAATAGCAGGATCAATGTCCATCAAAATAGGGCATTTGTCCCATGCGCCGAGCGGGCGCTATGAGTATTTCTAGGGACAGCCTCGCGGCCTCATCCATCGTTCCGCGAACGTCTCTCTCGTGGCCCCCGGAGAGGGACGAGGTTGGAGGTCGTGCCACGTTCCGCCGTGCGATTTCGTGCTCCCGATTCAACCCTAGACCGCTACGATTATGCCCACTGCACCGACCTATCCCGGCGTCTACATCGAGGAAGTCCCGAGCGGCGTCCGCACCATCAGCGGCGTCGCCACGTCCATCACAGCGTTCGTCGGGGCGTTCTCGCGGGGCCCCGTCAACGAGGCCGTGCGGGTCTTCAGCTTCGGCGATTTCGAGCGGGCCTTCGGCGGGCTCCGCGCCGACAGCGAGGCGGCCTACGCCGTCCAGCAGTTCTTCCTCAACGGCGGCGGGCAGGCCTACGTCATCCGCGTGACGAACACCGACACGGCGGGCAGCGCGACCGTGGCGGCGACGGCCGCGATCACGCTCCAGGACGGGAGCGGGAACGACGTGATGACGGTCTCGGCCGCGAGCCCTGGCGCGTGGGGGAACGCCCTCCGCGTCGCCATCGACTACGACACGCTCACGCCGACGGCGACGTTCAACATGACCGTTTCCGAAGTGGCCACGGTGGACGGGCGCGAGCAGATCGTCACGTCCGAGCGGTTCCTCAACCTCGCTGTGGACGAGACGCTCGAAGACGTGATCGCCGGGGCGTCGGCCCTCGTCACGGCGGACGTCGTACAGGCGGCCATCGACGCGACGCCGCCGCGCCGCCCCGCCCCGACGGGCACGACGAGCGCCGCGCTCGACCTCGGCACGCTCTCGGGCACGGAGGCCGCGGACGTGACCCCGCGCAACACGGACGGCTCGGCCGCGACCGGCACCTATTCCGTCTCGGTCGACCTCGACGCGGCGACGACGCCGGCGGCGCTCGCCTCCGCGTTCCAGACCGCGCTCCGTGCCGTCGTCCCCGACGCGAGCACGTCGGACGACTTCGACCTCAGCCGCGCGACGGTCCGCGTCGTCGGGACGGCGAGCGACGAGCAGTACCTCGCGGTCGAGACGGGGCGCGGGGCCGACATCGACCTGCTCGCTTTCTCCGGCGCGCTCGCCACCAGCCTCACACTCGACGAGAACGTGCAGCGCTACGTGCTCGGCAGCGACTCGACGAACGGGGCGCAGGCGCTCCCCGACGGCAGCCAGCAGGCCGGGGCCGACGGCAGCCTCCCCGGCGCGGCCGACCTCATCGGGAGCGACGGACCGAAGACGGGGATCTACGCGCTCCGCGATGTCGACCTTTTCAACATCCTCTCGATTCCGGCGACGACGCGGCTGAGCGACACGGCCGCCGCGCAGGTCGCCACCGCCGCGACGGGGTTGTGCGAGCAGGAGCGGGCGTTCTACCTCCTCGACGTGCCGCAGCCGGCGGGCAACCCGCGCGAGCAGGTCGCCGAGGTGCAGGCGTGGCTCGACGCGAACGGCTCGCTCCGCCATCGCAACGCGGCGCTCTACTACCCGCGCCCGCTCATCGCCGACGCCCTCAACGGCTTCCGCCTCCGCGCCGTCGCGCCGAGCGGGACCGTGGCCGGGCTCTACGCCCGCATCGACGGCGCGCGCGGCGTGTGGAAGGCACCGGCCGGGACCGAGGCCGTGCTCCGCGGCGTGCAGCGGCTCGAATACCGGCTGACCGACGCCGAGAACGGCGTGCTCAACCCGCTCGGGATCAACTGCCTCCGGACGCTGCCCGTGTTCGGCCGCGTGGCGTGGGGTGCCCGCACGCTCGACGGCGCGGACCGGGCCGCGAGCGAGTGGAAGTACGTCCCCGTCCGCCGCCTCGCGCTCTTCCTCGAAGAGAGCCTCTACCGCGGGCTGCAATGGGTCGTCTTCGAGCCGAACGACGAGCCGCTGTGGGCGAGCATCCGCCTCAACGTCGGCGCCTTCATGCAGACGCTGTTCCGGCAGGGGGCCTTCCAGGGTGCGTCGGCGCGCGACGCCTACTTCGTGAAGTGCGACCGCGAGACGACGACGCAGACCGACATCAACAACGGCATCGTCAACATCGTCGTCGGCTTCGCGCCGCTCAAACCGGCCGAGTTCGTCATCCTCAAGCTCCAGCAGATCGCGGGGCAGATCGAGACCTGAGTGCGTGCCGATGACCGGACGCCCCCGCATCTCCACCCTTTCGTACCAAACCCATCCCCGACATGGCTCAGTTCACCGTCAACGCGCAGCGGTTCGACCCGTACAAGAACTTCAAATTCCGCGTCAAGTGGGACGGCGTCTACGTCGCCGGCGTGAGCAAGGTCGGCGCGCTGAAGCGGACGACGAAGCTCGTCGAGCACCGCGAGGGCGGCGATGTCAGCACGAGCCGGAAGTCGCCCGGCCGCACCGAGTACGGGGCGATCACGCTGGAGCGCGGCGTGACGCACGACGTCGCCTTCGAGCAGTGGGCGAACAAGGTGTGGAACTTCGGCTCCGGCCTCGGCGCCGAGGTCTCGCTCGCCGACTTCCGCAAGGACATCATCATCGAGGTGATGAACGAAGCCGGGCAGGTGGCGATTTCCTACCGCGTGTTCCGCTGCTGGGTCTCCGAATACCAGGCTCTCCCCGACCTCGACGCGAACGGCGAGGGCGTGGCGATCCAGATGATCAAGCTCGAAAACGAAGGCTGGGAGCGCGACTACGACGTGACGGAGCCGGCCGAGCCGAGCTTCACCGAGCCCGCGGTCTGATGACGGCCCTCGCCCCCGCCGACCTCCTCGACCTTTGGGAGCGAGGCCCCGCCTCGGCCCTGCGCGCCGTCCTCCCGCTCGCTGCGGCGGGCGGCGAGCCGGCCGATGTTCTCGCCGCGCTCCCCGTCGGTCGGCGGGACGCGCGCCTGCTCCGGCTCCGCGCGCTCACGTTCGGACCCGTCGTGGAGGGCGAGACGGCCTGCCCGGCCTGCGGCGAATGCCTCGACCTCGCCGTCCACATCGACGACCTCCTCGCCGCCGCCCCCGCCGACCCGGCTCCAGCGTGGCTCACGGCCGAGGCCGACGGCGTGACCGTCGCGTATCGCCTGCCGACCACGCACGATCTCGCCGCCGCCATCCACGCCGCCGACCCGAGCGCCGCGCTCCTCCGTTGCTGTCTTCGAGAGACGCCCGACGCGCTCCCCGACGCCGTCGTCGACGCCGTGGCGCGGGGGATGGCCGAGGCCGACCCGCTCGCCGCGATTCGGTGGGACCTGGAGTGTCCTGCCTGCGGGCACGGCTGGCAGGACGTGTTCGACATCGCCGCTTATTTCTGGGCCGAGATCGAGCGGCACGCGCTCCGGCTGCTCGCCGAAGTCCACCGGCTCGCGCTCGCGTACGGCTGGGCCGAGCGGGACGTGCTCGCCCTCAGCTTCCGGCGGCGCTATCACTACCTCGCTCTCCTGAACGGGTAAGCCGTGGCGACGCACCTCCATACCCTCCTCGCCCGCAGCACGGGCACCGCGAGTGCGATCCGCCCCCGGCGGCTCGCCCGCTTCGAGTCCCCGGCCGACGCATCCCCTGACGCGCTCGGGGAGACCGAGGCTGGGGCAAAGGCTCCCCGATCCGCCGCGCCCGACGCCGCTCCGGCTACGCCGCGCGCCGCGCAACCGTCCGTGCCGGACGCCGCGCCGGGCGCTGTTCCGCCCACGCCGCCGGTCCCGCCGGTCGCCGCCGTTTTGCGAGAGGCCGAGGGGAGAGCAGGGGAGCCCGCTTCCGTTCCCAGAGATCTGTCGCTCGCCGCAGACGCGCGGCCCGCTGATCCACTGCCGGAGCCCGAACGCCCTCGCGTGTCGCCGCGCCCGTCGACGCTCCCCCGAGTCGCTCCGTCCGCCTCGACGAGCGAGGCCACGACGAGCGCCGAGCCTGTGCCAGCCCGCACTGCGCCCGCGCCCTCCAGCGTCCAGCCACCTGCTCGGGCCGCTAGCCCTATCGCGGATCGACCCGAACGCCCCCCGCACGTCGAGCCGCCGCTGCCCGTCGTGTCGATGGTGTCGGTTGAAGAAGCGTCGCTGCCCGGTGCCCACGTGCCGGTCCCGCCGCGGACCGCCGCCGACGCTTCCGCACCGAGCGTATCCGCGCCGATGCTGCGCAAATCCGCCCCGGCGAGCGAAATCCCGTGGTCGCCGCGCGCTGCCGGAAGTCGGGACGCTGCCGCCGAAGCGCCGACGGTCCACGTCCACATCGGGCGGATCGAGGTCCGGGCCGTGCCCCCGCCGACGCCGGTGCGCGCGGCGCGCGAACGGCCGACGCCGGCCCTCACGCTCGACGACTACCTCAGCGGCCGGCAGGCCGACGGACGCGGAGGCCGATCATGAGCAACGCCCTCGCGCTCGCCGCCGTCACGGCCGTGCTGAAAGACCTCCTCGACAACGCGCTCGTCGATCACTCCGTCAACGCCGCCGTCGGGGCGCCCGTTACGGTCACCGCGGTCGCGCCCGACCTCGCGGCGGACGCGAACGGCGGCGCGAAGCTGAACCTCTACCTCCACCGCGTCTCGCCGAACATGGGCTGGCGGAACGTCGGCCTCCCCTCGCGCAGCGGCGACGGGACGCGGCTGACGAACCCGCCACTCGCGCTCGACCTTCACTATCTCCTCACGGCGTACGGCGTCGAGGATTTCCAGGCCGAGATCCTCCTCGGCTACGCGATGCAGCTCTTCCACGAGCGGCCCGTCCTCACGCGCGAGATGATCCGCACGACGCTCGCGCCGACCTCACCCGTCGACGGATCGATCCTGCCCGACGCAGCGGCCGGCCTCGCGGCGGCGGACCTCGCCGAGCAGGTCGAGCTCGTCAAGCTCACGCCGGAGGAGGTGGGCACCGAAGAGCTGTCGCGGTTGTGGACGGCGTTCCAGGCGAGCCACCGCCCGTCGGCGGCGTACCGCGCGTCGGTCGTGCTGATCGAGGCGCGGCGGCCCGCGCGCGCGCCGCTGCCCGTCCTCACGATCGGGCTCTCCGACCGGGGGCCGACCGTCGTGCCCGGCCTCGTGCCGCCGATCCCGACGCTCACCGGCGTCGTCCCGCCGGACCTGAAGCCGAGCGCGTACCTCGGCGAGACCGTCCGCCTCGTCGGGCACGATTTCGCCGGGCCGGACCGGAGCGGGCACGTCGCCGTGTTCGAGCACCAGCGGCTCGACGCGCCGCTCGAAGTGACACCGGGCAGCGTGGCCGATGCCGAACTCGCCGTCCCGCTCGAAATAGCCCCGGCGGCGGACGCGGCGACGTGGCCGGCCGGGATCTACGCCGTCTCCGTCCGGCTCGACGAGGGCGGTACGGAGCGACGGACGAACGTGCTCCCCCTCGCCCTCGCGCCCCGCATCGACTCCGCCGCCGCGAGCACATCTACCGCGACGACGACGTTCACGGTCACCGTCACGCCCGACGTGCTCCCCGCGCAGCGGGCCGAACTCGTCGTCGGAACGCGCACGGCCCCGGCCGCGCCGCACGCCACCGCGACGGACACGCTCACCTTTGAGCTCGACGACGTCGAGGCAGGGACGTACCGGCTCCGGCTCCGCGTCGACGGCGTCGAGAGCGTGCTCGTGGACCGGACGACGACCCCGCCCTCGTTCGTCGGCTCGCAGGAGGTGACGGTATGAATGCGGCGATCGACACGACGTGGGCCGAGGCGAACCAGCGCGCCCTCACGGCGGCGCTCGGCCGGGTCCGCGCCCAGCTATCGCCCGACGAAGGAGGGGAGGAGGCCGGCGATGCGCCCGCTGAGTTCTCGATGGCGGAGCCGCCCGCGTTCGAACGACTCGCCGCGACGTTCGGCCTCTCGCCGTTCGAGCGCGACGTCGTGCTCCTGTGCGCAGGCGTAGAGCTGGAAGCCGCGTTCGCCGCGCGCGTCGCCGAGGCTGGCGGGGCGACGTTCGGCCTCGCGCTCGCGGCCCTGCCCGATGCGCATTGGAGCGCCCTCACGCCGAGCGCGCCGCTCCGCTACTGGCGGCTCGTCCACTTAGGCTCCGGTGACACGCTCGCCGCGACCCCACTCCGCCTCGACGAGCGCGTGCTCCACTTCCTCACCGGCACCGACCCGCTCGACGAACAACTCGAAGGGTTCGTGCAGCCTGTCGCGCCGCCGGCCGGCCTCGTCCCGTCGCACCGAGTCGTGGCCGAGCAGATTCGAGCGGCGTGGGCGAGCGCCGACGCGGCACTGCCCGCCGTCCGCCTCACCGGGTCCGACCCCGTCGCCGTGCTCGGCGTAGCGGCCTCAGCGTGCGCCGCGCTCGGCCTCCCGCTCTACCGCCTCGACGCCGCGAGCATCCCGAACGCCCCGGCCGACGCTGACCTCCTCGCCCGGCTGTGGACGCGCGAGGCCGCACTCCGCCGCGCCGCCCTCTTCCTCGACGCCGACGGGCTCGACGCCGACGACGCGCGACAGCGCACGGTCCGATTCCTCGACGCTGTCGGCGGCCCCGTCCTGCTCTCCGGCGACGTGATTCTCCGCCACCCGGCGCTCGTGTTCGACGTGCCGCGCCCGCGCCGGGCGGAGCAGCAGGCGTGGTGGATTGCCACGCTCGGACCCGCTGGCGAGCGGCTCAACGGGCAGCTCGGCGAGATCACGGCGCAGTACGACCTGCCGACCGCTGCCATCGAAGCGGCGAGCCTGCGCGGGCTGGCGCTCGCCGACGGCGGCGTGCCGCTCCCCGACGCGCTCCGCACGGCGTGCCGCAGCCAAGCCCGGCAGCGGACCGACGGGCTCGCCCACCGCATCGAGCCCGTCGCGACGTGGGACGACCTCGTCCTGCCCGAGCCGCAGCAGCAGCTCCTGCACGACCTCGCGGTGCACGCCCGGCAGCGCGTCCGCGTCCACGAGACGTGGGGTTTCGCCGCCCGGTCGTCGCGCGGGCTCGGCATCACCGCGCTCTTCTCCGGGCCGAGCGGGACGGGCAAGACGCTCGCTGCCGAAGTCGTCGCCCACACGCTCGGGCTCGACCTGCTCCACGTCGATCTCAGCCGGGTCGTGAGCAAGTACATCGGCGAGACGGAGAAGAACCTGGGGCGCGTGTTCGACGCCGCCGAGGTGGGCGGGGCCGTGCTCCTCTTCGACGAGGCCGACGCGCTCTTCGGCAAGCGGAGCGAGGTGAAGGACAGCCACGACCGCTACGCGAACCTCGAAGTCAGCTACCTCCTGCAGCGGATGGAGGCGTACCGCGGCCTCGCCATCCTCACGACGAACCTCAAGAAATCGCTCGACGACGCCTTCCAGCGCCGCCTCCGCTTCGTCGTCCCGTTCCCGCTCCCCGACGCCGCGCACCGCGCCGCGATCTGGCAGCGCGCCTTCCCGCCCGAGACGCCGACGGAGGGCCTCGACGTGGCGGCCCTCGCCCGGCTCAACGCGACGGGCGGGACGATCCGCAACATCGCCCTCCACGCCGCCTTCCTCGCCGCCGACGCCGACGAGCCCGTGCGCATGACGCACCTCCTCGCCGCCGCGCGCCGCGTCTACGCCAAGAACGAAACGACCCTCACCGACCACGAACTCCGAGGCTGGGCATGACCACGCCGACCGACACGCCGAACGTCGTCCTCCACATCGACCGCCTCGTGCTTCACGGGTTCGAGCACGTCGACCGCGCCCGCCTCGGCCGCGCCGTCGAGGCCGAGTTAACGCGGCTCGTCGCCGAACGCGGCATCGCCCCGGCGCTCGCCGCCGACGCGCGGCACCCCAGGATCGACGGCGGCCGGATCGACGCGGCGTCGGACACGCCCACGCCTCGCCTCGCCACTCTCATCGCCCGCTCCGTACACGGAGGATTGTCCTCATGAAAACGCCTGCCCAGCACGCATCCAACACGCCGACCTCGTACATCCCTGTCCGCCAACCGACCCTGCAGCGAAAGTGCGCCTGCGGCGGTACGCCCGGACCGACCGGCGAATGCGCCGAATGCCGCAGGAAGCGCCTCGCCCGTGAGCGACGCTCCGGGTCGCCAGAGAGACAGGCCCCGGGGATCGTCGAGGAAGTCGTGCGCACCCCCGGCCAGCCTCTGGACGCAACGCTTCGGCATGCCATGGAGCGCCGGCTGGGCCACGACTTCAGCCACGTCCGCGTCCACGCTGACGCGAAGGCAGACGCCTCAGCCCAAGCGATCGGCGCGCTGGCGTACACCGTCGGGGGGCATGTGGTCTTCGCGCAGGGCGCTTTCGCGCCGCATACGCAGGCCGGACGGACGTTGCTCGCCCACGAGCTAGTGCACGTGGCGCAGCAGGGCTCGGCACCGCAAGCGAGCGGACGGCTCGAAGTGGCACCTGCCCATGACGCGGCCGAGGCCGAGGCGGAGCGCGTCTCCCAGGCATCCGCGCGGATGCCCAGCGCGCTACCGGACTACCTCCAACCCGTCGCCTCGGGCGAACGCCCCTCCGGCGCGACGTTCCGCGATGCCTTCAACGACTTCCGCCAGCACCACGCCCCAGGGAGCCTTCGTGCGCACGGGGCGCGTCTCGGCGAAGCCAGCGCTTCTTCCGTCGCCGAGCGGACACCGCTGAATCAGGTCCGGCGGATGTCTCGGGGGGGCAGTCCCTTCTGCGTCGTGACGCGGCAGGCCTCCTACATGACGATTACTGCCGATGACCGGGCCGACGCGGAAGCGAAGCTCCGCCGCAACGTGATCTACGGCGGAGGCGGTGCTTTCGTGTGCCACGCAGGAGCCTGTGAGAATGAGAATGGCACCTTCCCGTCGGACAACGAAAACTGCGACAGCTAGCCGCCCGACCCACCGACCGGTCCTTCAGCTACGGGAGGATGCCTATGTCTAATTACCTGCTCGAACTATCCGACGACGCCCTGGAACGGCTCGAATCGCTGCGAACGTTGCTTCCTGATGTCCGCGCCTTCGTTCGTGACCACACCCCGAAGCACTGGCCGATGCTCACCGACGTGATCGAGTCGGCCATGGACGAGCCCCTCGAGCCGCCCGCCGTGCTGCCCCTGGCCAGTTGTAGCGCGGTGGGCGGCGATCCGGCTGCCGCCGTACCCGTGAGCGCCGCCTGGACCGTGCTCGGCATGGCCATCAGAGTCCTCGACGACGTCCAAGACCAGGACCGCAGCGATGCCCTCTGGGCGCAGGTCGGACCCGCCCGCGCGTTCAACCTGAGCGCCGGCCTCTTCTCACTCAGCCTCCGGCTACTCGCGGAGGGCTATGAGCCAGAGGTGCACCAACGCCTCGCTCGCGTGTTCACCGGGGAAGGACTCCGGCTGGCAGCCGGGCAAGACCGCGACCTCCAGGGAGCCGCACCGTCGCTGGAGGAGCACTGGCAGACGTTCGAGGAAAAGAACGCCCGCGCGTTCGTCCTCGCTTGCGAGGCGGGTGCGCACTGCGGCACCCAGGAGCCCTCCTCCGTTCGTGCATGCGCGCAGTACGGTCTCCACCTCGGCAACGTCCTCCAAGTGTTCGACGACGTGCAGGGGCTATGGGCCCCGGACGGGGTAGGCGATCTCGCCATCGAGAAGGCGACGCTGCCCCTTTACTACGGCCTCAGCTTCGAGCACGACGACCGCGACCGACTCGCGGCTTGGAAGGACGCGGGGGTACTGCACGAGAACGCGCCAGCAGTGGTCGCCATTTTGGACCGTCTCGACGCCCGTGCATTCATGATGTGGACGGCGCTGCAAGAGCGGACCCGTGCGTACGACGCGCTGGTGCCTTGCCCCGGAGTAGCAGGAACGCAGGCGCTTCGCGCCTACGTGACGGTTCCGTTCGCCGAACTCGAATCCCTCGTCCAGCCGATCGCCCTCGGGTAACTACTCATTCCTCGCGTTATGACCGGATTTACTCGCTCCCCCCGCGTGCAGAAAGGCGCGATCATCGGGCTCGACCCGATCAACCCGCTGGCGAGCGTGATCGTCTTCCAGTACAACCCGGAGACGCTCACGCGCACGCTCACCGCGCAGACGGCGCAAGAGGGCGGGAGCCCGTCCGCCGCGCTCCGCCTCAAGGCGCCGCCGAAGGAGGAGATCCGCGCCGAGATCGAGCTCGACGCGACGGACCAACTCGAAGCGGGCGACGGGCTGGCGGCGAGCGCCGGCATCTATCCCCAGCTGGCGGCGCTGGAGATGCTGCTCTACCCGAAGTCGGCGCTCGTGATCGCGAACGAGGTGCTCAAGGCGGTGGGGGTGATCGAGGTCGTGCCGCCGGAGAGCCCGCTGACGCTGTTCGCGTGGGGGATTAAGCGCGTGCTCCCCGTCCGCATCACCGGCTTCACGATCACCGAGGAGACCTTTGACCCCGACCTCAACCCGATCCACGCGAGCGTGAGTCTCTCGATGAGCGTGCTCTCGTACTACGACCTCGGCCTGCTCAGCCCCGGCGGCGCGCTCTACCTCGGCCACCAAATCGCCAAAGAAGTGCTGGCGACGGCCCACGGCGCATCGAACGTCGCCGGAGCCCTCACGGGCGGCATCGCCCTTTAAATAAGTATGGGAGCGTGGGGGTATGGGCGTGTGAGAGTGGCCCGAAGCTGACCGACTGCCTTGTCTCTGTACTCCCCGACTCAGACCCTCTTTTAAACCATGTTCGACCCTGACAGCCGCTACACTCCGCTCGACACGGCGACGCACGTCACGACCGACCGCGACGGTCGCGTGCGCGAGGTCCGCTACGTCCGCCGCCGCTTCATCCCCCGCCACGACGCCGTCACCCCACTCGTCGAACACGCCGTCGTCGAGGGCGACCGGCTCGATAACGTGACGGCGCGCTACCTCGGCGACCCGCTCCAGTTCTGGCGGGTCTGCGACGCAAACCACGTCCTCCACCCGACCGAGCTGACCGACGAAATCGGCCGCCCGATCGTCATCACTCTGCCCTCGCTCTAGCTCCCGCTGCCCGATGCTCGCCTCCCTTCTCGGCACCCGACTCGTCCTCCTCGTTGGGGACACCGTCCCGCTCCCGGCGGGGCCGGACGTGGTGGACGCGCTCGAGACGGCGGAGGTGACGCAGGACGCGGATGGGCGTGATGGCTTCCAGCTCACGTTCCGCGTGGCGAAGGGGCCGACGCTCGACTACCCGCTGCTCCAGCGCGGCACGCTCGCCCCGATGAAGCGCGTCGTCGTCGCCGTCGCACTCGGCGTCGTGCCTGAGGTGCTGATCGACGGCGTGATCACGCACCACCAGCTCGCCCCGAGCAACGAGCCGGGCGGCACCCTCCTCACCGTGACCGGGCGCGACCTCGGCACCGTGCTCGACCTCGAAGAGAAGAACGCGAAGTATCCGAACCAGCCGGACTTCCTCATCTTCTCGCGTATCATCGCGGGCTACGCCCAGTACGGCCTCGTCCCCGTCCCGACGCCCACGGCGGACCTTCCCATCGAGCTCGAACGCGTCCCGCGCCAGCAGGAAACCGACTTCACGTTCATCCAACGGCTCGCCGCGCGGAACGGCTACGTGTTCTACATCGAGCCGGTCACGCTCGGCGTGAACACGGCGTACTTCGGGCCGGAGAACCGGCTGAGCCTGCCGCAGCGCGCCCTCACGATGGGGATGGGCGCGGCGACGAACGTCGAGCAACTCGGCTTCCAGCACGACGCGCTCGCGCCGGTCGGGACGACGGGGACGTTCGTCGAGCCGTTCCTCAAGCTCGCGCTCCCGATCCCGCCGCTGCCGTCGCTGAAGGTGCCGCCGCTCGCGGCGTTCCCGTCGCCCGCGCGGCGGACGCGGCTCACCCGTGAGACGGCGAACCAGACGCCGCTGAAGGCCGCGACGACGGCGCTCGCAGCGGCGTCGAACACGCCGGACGCCGTCACCGGCTCCGGCACGCTCGACGGGACGCGCTACGGCGGCGTGCTGCGGGCGCGGCGGCTCGTCGGCGTACGCGGGGCGGGGCTGTCGTACGACGGGTTCTACTATGTCCGCCGCGTTACGCACCGCCTCGAACGCGGACGTTACACGCAGTCGTTCACGATCAGCCGCGAGGGCACGGGGGCGACGCTCCCGGTCGTCGTGCCCTGAACTCCATTTCCCATGCCTCAGCAATCCTTTTTCGGCAAGTACCGCGGCGTCGTCACCGACGTCAACGACCCGCTCATGACGGGCCGCGTGAAGGCGAAGGTGCCGGACGTGATGGGCGACGAGGAGAGCGGATGGGCGCTGCCGTGCGCGCCGTTTGGCGGGCAGCAGACGGGGTTCTTCGCGCTCCCCGCCGTCGGCGCGGGCGTGTGGATCGAGTTCGAGCACGGCGACCCGGACTACCCGATCTGGGCGGGCTGCTGGTGGGGCTCGGCCGCCGAGGTGCCGCCGCTGCTCCTCGCCCCGCCGTATAAAAAGGTCATGGTCGTCACCGAAGGTGGCCACGCCGTCACGCTCGACGATACGCCCGGCGTCGGCGGGATCACGCTCGAAACGTCGACGGGGCAGAAGGTCGTCCTCAGCGCGCTCGGCGTCGAGATCGACAACGGGATGGGCGCGACGATCAAAATGACGGGGCCGCAGGTGTCCGTCAACGGCGGCGCGCTCGACGTGATTTAGACCAACCACACGCTACTTCCATGCCTGGCTTTCTCCTCCATCAGGGTGCGACGGTGCTCTGCCTCCACGGCGGGCAGGCGCAAGCGACGGCGCCGAGCCCGCGCGTGCTCGTCGGGAATCAGCCCGTCGTCACGCAGTCGGCCCCGCACACTGTGGCGGGCTGCCCGTTCGTGTCGGGCTCGAACCCGATGCCGTGCGTGACGGCGCAGTGGGTGACGGCGGCGACGCGCGTGCTCGTCGGCGGCGTGCCGGTGCTCTTGCAGGACAGCCAGGCCGTGTGCGTGCCCAATGGCACCGGCGTCACGATCGCCGTCACGCAAGTCCGGGTGAAAGCGATTTAGAAGAGAGAACCATGATCCACGTCGACTTCCCGTTCCGCATCGATGGCCGAGGCCGCACTGCCCTCGCAGGGGAGGACGCCCACCTCCGCAACCTCATCGAGCAGGTCCTCTTCACCACGCCCGGCGAGCGCGTCAACCGGCCGACGTTCGGGAGCGGCCTGCTCCAACTCGTCTTCGCGCCCAACAGCGACGTGCTCGCGGGCGTCGTCGAGACGACGGTGCGGGCGGCGCTCCAGCAGCACCTCGCCGACCTCGTCGAAGTGCAGGCCGTCTCGGTGAAGAGCGAGGACGGCCGGCTCGACGTGACAGTACAGTACGTCGTGCGGCGGACGCAGAACGTCGCCGTCGCACAATTCAGCCGGAGGGTGGGATGACGGTCTATTCCTGCGAGAACGAGCGCCGCCTCCAGCGTGTGGACGCCCACGCCACGCTGAACGGGATCGCGTACCTCGAAGTCGTCGACGGCGCGCTCTACTTCGACTTCGTTGGGACGCCGCCGCCGAGCGAGGACCTCCGGCAGCGAACGCTCCTCGTGCACGTCGTCAAGCCGCTCGCGGGGTCGCTCGGTGCCGTGAACGTCCGCATCGAAGCGCCGCCGCGCGCCGCGCCGGTGCAGGTGGCGTGGGCGCGTCGCGCCGCCGATGCCGCCGATCTCCGAGCCGAGGGGCGGATCTCCTCGCGCGAGCGCGACTTCCTCCTCGCCCTGCCCGAGCCGGAGCAGGTGCTCGTCGTGCGGACGACGGCGACGGGCGATTTCTCGACCTACACCCTCCGCCTCGTCACGTCCGTGACGGACGACGGGCCGCCGGACCCGTTCGACGTCCGTCTCGCGGCGCTCCGGTTCTCGTTCAAGGTCGCCTGTCCGAGCGAGTTCGACTGCGCGGTGGAGCCCGCGTGCCCGCCGCCGGACCTCACGACTCCGCACATCGACTACCTCGCGAAGGACTACGCGAGCTTCCGCCGGCTCCTCCTCGACCGGCTCAGCGTGGTGATGCCGGGGTGGACCGACCGGAGCGCGGCCGACCTCCAGATCGCCCTCGTCGAACTCCTCGCTTACGTCGGCGACCACCTCAGCTACGCGCAGGACGCGGTTGGGACGGAGGCGTACCTCGGCACGGCCCGTCGCCGCGTCTCGCTCCGGCGCCACGCCCGCCTCCTCGACTACGCCGTCCACGAGGGCTGCAATGCGAGGGCGTGGGTCCACGTCACCGCCGGCAGCGCGGCGCCGCCCGTGCTGCCCGCCCGCACCGTGCTCCGCACGCGCGGCGAAGACGGCCTCGTCTTCGAGACGATGCACGACCTCGACCTCCGTGCCGTCCACAACCGGATCGATTTTTACACGTGGGAGGACGAGGCGTGCTGCCTCGCCGCCGGTGCGACGCGCGCGACGCTCCTCAGCCGCGAGGACCCGACGACCGGCGTCCCGCTCGCCCTCGGCCCCGGCGACGTGCTCGTGTTCGAGGAAACGATCAGCCCGACGACCGGCCTCGCCGCCGATGCCGACCCGGCCCACCGCCACGCCGTCCGCCTCACCGACGCCGTACTCACGACGGACGCGCTCACGGGGGCCGAGGTCGTCGAGGTCGCGTGGCACGAGGGCGATGCGCTCCCGTCCGCGCTCTGCCTCTCGGCGCGCGTCGTCGCCGGCGGCGCGTTCGACGTGGTCCCGACGAGCGTCGCGCGCGGGAATGTCGTCCTCGCCGATCAGGGCGCGACGGTCGAGACGGACGACGTCGTGCCGCTCGAACCGGCGGTCGTGCCGGCGGGGCGGTACCGGCCGAGGTTGCCGTATCCCGTCGTCACGTTCGCCGAGCCGTACCGCCACGACGCGGCGGTGCGGGAGCCAGCATCGGCGGCGCTCGCGCAGGACCCCCGCGCGGCGCTCCCTTCGCAGCTCCGGCTCGACGGCGGCGAGACGTGGGTGCCGCAGCGCGACCTCCTCGGTAGCGGCCGGTTCGCGTCCGAGTTTGTCGTCGAGGTCGAGCGCGACGGGCGGGCGACGCTGCGCTTCGGCGACGACGTGCGGGGGAAGGCGCCGTCGGCGGGGAGCGCGTTCACGGCGCGCTACCGCGTGGGCAACGGGCCGGCGGGGAATGTCGGGGCCGGGGCGATCCGCGAGGCCGTCGGCGTCGCCGGGATCGACGCGGTGCGGAACCCGCTCGCGGCGACGGGCGGGACGGCGGCCGAGAGTATGGAGGAGGTGCGGCAGTTCGCGCCGCAGGCGTTCCGCACGCAGCAGCGCGCCGTCACCGAGGCCGACTACGCCGCCGTCGCCGAGCAGTTTGCGGGCGTGCAGAAAGCGGCGGCCCGCTTCCGCTGGACCGGGAGCTGGACGACGGTCTTCGTCACCGTCGACCGTACGGGCGGCCTCCCCGTCGACCCCGCGTTCGAAACAGCGATCCGCGCCCACCTCGACCGCTTTCGCCTCGCGGGTTACGACCTCGAGATCGACGACCCCGTGTTCGTCCCGCTCGACATCGTGCTCGACGTGTGCGCCGCGCCGGGCTACTTCCGCAGCGATGTCAAGCGGGCGCTGCTCCGCTCGCTCAGCAGCCGCGACTTCCCCGACGGGCAACGCGGCTTCTTCCACCCGGACCGCTTCACGTTCGGGCAGCCCGTCTACCTCAGCCAACTCTACGAAGCCGCCCTCGCCGTCGAAGGCGTGGCCTCGGTCGAGGTCCGCAGGTTCCAGCGCTACAACGCGCGGCCCGACGGCGAACTGGAGGCGGGTGTGCTGCAACCCGCTGCGCTCGAAGTGATCCGGCTCGACAACGATCCGAGCGCGCCCGAGGATGGCAAGCTCGCCGTGGAGGTGGCGGGAGGCTTATGAGCACGAACGTCGATACACGCCCTTGCGGCTGCTGCGAAGGCATCGCCCCGCTCACGCCCGCCTCCGTCGAGAACCGGCCGGGGCTGTCGGCGCTCGCCTACCGCGTCGGCATCCACCCGCAGTTCGAGCAGGCGATGCACGTCGCGCTCGGGCGGCAGTCCGTCGACGACACCCGTCCCCTCGCCGACCTCGCCACGCGCGACAACAACGACCCCGCGCTCGCCCTCATCGACGGATGGGCGACGGTGCTCGACGTGCTGACGTTCTATCAGGAGCGGATCGCCAACGAGCACTACCTCCGCACGGCGACGGAGCGGCGGTCTGTCCTCGAACTCGCCCGGCAGATCGGCTACGAGCTCGACCCCGGCGTGGCGGCGGGGACGGTCCTCGCGTTCGCGCTCGAAACCGCGCTCGGCGCACCCGGCGTGGCGCGGATCCCCGTCGGGACGCGGGCGCAGAGTGTGCCGGGGCAAGACGAGCGCCCGCAGACGTTCGAGACGACGGAGGAGATCGAGGGGCGGGCGGCGTGGAACGCGATGCGTGCTCGGACGGCCGAGCCGTACACGCCCGGCATGCGCGCCCGCACGCTCTACCTCGCCGGCGTCACGACGAACCTCCGCAAAGGTGATGCGCTTCTCCTCGTCGGCGACGAGCGCGTGGGCGATCCCGGCAACGAGAATTGGGACGTGCGCCGTGTTAACACGCTCGTCCTCGACCGGGACCGGAACCTCACCATCGTCGGGCTCGACCGGCCGCTCGGTTCCGTCGTGCCCTATGTCCGGCCGGCAGCACAGCCCCGCGTCTACGCCCTCCGCACGCGCGCCGCCGTCTTCGGCTACAACGCACCAGATTGGCGTGCGATGCCGGCGGAGATCAAGCGCGTCTACCCCGGCACCGCCGATGGCGAGTGGCAGGGCCTCACGCTCTCCGGCATCGCCAACGACACTGAGGATGCCGACCGCACGCTCTACCTCGACACGGCGTATCCGCAGATCGTGCCCGACAGCTGGGTCGTCGTCGCGACGAAGGAATACGCCGAGGTGTACCGCGTCGAGTCGGCGGCGGAGGACGCCCGCGTCGGCTTCGCGCTCTCGGGCAAATCGACGCGGCTCGTAGTCGACGGCGAAGGGCTCGTCGAGTGGTTCGACGACGACGTGCGCAAGATCGTCGTGTTCGGGCAGAGCGAGGAACTGGCGCAGACGGAGCGGCCCGTGACGACAGACGTGCGCGGAGACCGCGTCGTGCTCGCCGAGCGGATCGAAAGGTTGGAAGAGGGTCGGCTCATCGCGGTCACCGGATTCGACGCGACGACGGGCGAGCCGCGCGCCGAGATCGCGACGCTCCTCCGCACCGAAGACACCGGCGACGGCGTGACGCGACTCGTCTTTGAGGAGGCACTCGCGTTTGTGTACGACCGCGAGAGCGTCCGGCTCAACGCGAACGTGGCCCGCGCCACGCACGGCGAGTTCCGCGCCGAAGTCCTCGGCAGCGGCGACGGCTCCGCCACGTTTCAGCGGTTCGAGCTCCGCGACAAGCCGCTCACGCACGTCTCGGCCGCGACGCCGAGCGGGTCTGCGAGTACGCTCACCGTCCGCATCGGGGGCGTGCGGTGGGATGAGGTGCCGACGCTCTACGAGCAGCCGCCCGACGCCGAGGTCTACGTCGCCCGTCGCGCCGACGACGGCAGGACGACGGTGCAGTTCGGCGACGGCGTGGACGGCGCGCGGCTCCCGACCGGCGTCGAAAATGTCACGGCCGAGTACCGCGTCGGGATCGGGCTCGACGGGCTCGTGGACGCCGGGCAGATCAGCCTGCTGATGACGCGCCCGCTCGGCGTGCGCGACGTCGTCAACCCGCTCGCCTCGGATGGGGCCGACGACCCCGAGGTGCTCGGCGACGCCCGCGCGAACGCGCCGCTCACGGTCCTCACGCTCGACCGTGTCGTCTCGCTGCAAGACTTCGAGGACTTCGCGCGGGCGTTCGCAGGTGTCGGGAAGGCGCAGGCGGCGCGGCTGTGGAGCGGCGAGGCGCCGCTCGTCTACCTCACCGTCGCGGGCGTCGAGGGCGCGGCCGTGCTCGCCACGTCGGAGCTGTACGCGAACCTCCGCGACGCCATCGACGGCGCGCGCGGGTCCACGGAACGGGTCGAAGTAGTGACGTACGAATCGCTCCGCTTCGGCGTCGAAGCCGCCCTGATCCTCGACGAGCGGTTTGTCGCCGATGACGTGCTCGCGGCGGCGGCCGAGGCGGTGCGCGCGGCGTTCGCGTTCGAGCGCCGCGCCTTCGGGCAGGGCGTGACGGCGGGCGACGTGCTCGCCGTGCTGCAGCGCGTCGACGGGGTCGTCGCGGCCGACCTCGACCGGCTCGGTGGGGCGAACCCCGTCGACGAGCCGCGCCTGCTCGCGTTGCCGGCGCGCGTCGAGGGCGGCGTGCTCCGCCCGGCCCAACTCCTCACCGTCGACCCCGACGACATCCACTTAACCGAGCGCGCGACGTGAGCATCTTCACCCCCGATACGCTCTACGACCTCCTCCCGGCCGTCTACCGCCTCCGCGATGCCGACGAGGGCGAGCCGCTGCGCGCGCTCGTCGTCGTGCTCGCCGAGCAAGCGGGGATCGTCAAGGCCGACATCGACCGGCTCTACGACAACCTCTTCATCGAGACGTGCGAGGAGTGGGTCGTCCCGTACATCGGCGACCTCCTCGGCGTGCGGAACCTCCACGTCTTCGACGCCGACGCCTTCAGCCAGCGCGCGCACGTCGCCAACACGCTCCGCTTCCGGCGGCGGAAGGGGACCGCGACGATGCTCGAGCAGCTCGCCTTCGACACGACGGGCTGGCGCGCCCGCGCCGTCGAGTTCTTCGATGTGCTGGCGACGACGCAATACCTCAACCACCTCCGTCCGCACAACCTCCGCACGCCCGACCTCCGCGCCACCGCCGCGCTCGACCTCGTCGGAACCGCGTTCGACACGGCCGCGCACACGGCCGACGTGCGGCGCATCGCCTCCGGCGGCATCCGGCACAACATCCCGAACGTCGGGCTCTTCCTGTGGCGGCTCCAGAGCTACGCCGTCCCACGCCGACAGGCCCGCGACCTCGGCGACGGGCGCTTCACCGTCCACCCGCTCGGGGTCGATGCGCCGCTCTTCAACCGGCCGCAGACCGAGGTCGAGATCACGCACCTCGCCGAAGAGATCAACGTGCCCGCGCCGCTGCGCCGCCGCCCGCTCTACGACGAACTCGAAGCCCGCCGCCAGGCCCTCGCCGAAGGCCGCACGCCGATGTTCGCCTACTTCGACGACCGCGCCGACGCCGCGCATCCGCCCGTCTTCCAGCTGTTCGTGGACGAGGCGCGCGACGGCGACGCGTGGCTGCCCGTCTCCGCCGATGAGGTGATGGTCTGCGACCTCTCGGGCTGGAACGACGCCGGCTGGACGCGGCCCGCCGCGTCGAAGACGTACCACGTCCCGCAGCCCGATGGCACGACCGCGCCCGTGTCGATGCCGGTCCGCGCGGTCGTCGATCCCGTGCTCGGGCGCGTCGCGTTTCCGGCGAGTGAGACGCCGGGCGTCGTCCACGTCAGCTATGCATATGGCTTCAGCGCCGACCTCGGCGGCGGTCCCTACAACCGTCGCGCGAGCCTCGACGCCGACCTGCTCGGGGCCGCCGGGTGGCAGGTGGGCGTCGGTCGCGCCGCCACACTCGCCGCGCTCGGTGTGGCGGCCGACGGCACGCGATTCTTCGAGACGCTCACCGATGCCGTGGTCGCGTGGAACGGGCAGACGGAGAGCGACACCGGCGTGATCGCCGTCCTCGACAACGCCTCGTACGAAGAGACGCTCGCCGGCCCGTCGCGCATCGAGCTCGGCGAGGGGCGTCGGCTGCTCGTCGTCGCGGCGGACTGGCCGGGACTGGCGGAGGCGGGCACCGTCGAGCCCGACGAGCGGGTGGCGCACGTGCGCGGCGATATCTCGGTCGTCGGAACGGCTGATGCGGCGAGCGATGCGCCCGGCGAGCTAACGATCAACGGGCTGCTCGTCGAAGGAAACGTAACCGTCGAGCCCGGGTACCTCGGCCTGCTCGCGTTCGACCACGTCAACGTGGGCGGGGTGACGGTCGAGGCCGCCGCCGCCGGTCCGAACGCGGAGCTTCGGCTCCGGCTCGGCCGAACGATCTCCGGTCCCGTCGTCGCGCCCGAAGCGATCCGCGAGGTGTGCGTGACCGACGGCATCCTCCTCGCCGAACTCGACGGCGGCGTACGTGGATTCGTACTCGCGGGAGCACTCGACGGGAGCACGGTCGGCCCACCCGCAACGGTGGAACGGAGCACATTCTTTGGTGGAGTGCGTGTCGTCGAGTTGACGCTCGCATCTGAGTCCATTTTCACTGAAAACGTAGACGTAGAGCGGCTGCAGCGCGGATGCGTCCGCTTTTCCTTCGTCCCGCCCTCGTCGCGCACGCCGCGCCGTTTCCGTTGTCAGCCCGACCTCGCCTTCGCCACGCGCGCCGACGAACTCGGCGTCGAGTCCGGGCTGCTCCCGGCTGCCGAGCGGCGGCGCATCCGGCTCCGCGTCGTGCCCGGCTTCACGTCCACGCGGCGGGCCGATCCCGGCTTCGCACAGCTCGGCCCGGCGTGCCCGGACGAGATCCGAACCGGCGCCGAAGACGGCTCCGAGGTGGGCGCGTTCGCCCTCCTCAAACAGCCGCAGCGCGAGGCCAACCTCCGCGCGACCCTCGACGAATACCTCCGCTTCGGCCTCGACGCCGGGCTCCTCTTCGCTACCTGATCTGCACTCAACCGTACCCTCCGATGAAAGGCGACTTCACCCGATCCACGTTCGACCGGCGGCGGCACTTCAGCGGGGTGCGGATGCAGCAGGGCCGTGTCCAACTCGACGCCGACTGGAACGAGCACGTCGACCTCACGACGTACCGCATCGAGACCGAGGCGGCCGACACGGTGGGCGGCTGCGGCGCGCCGCTCCACGCCGACGGTTTCCGCCTCGTCGCCGACGCGGCCGATCTGACGGCCGACGAGGCCGCCCGCCCCGGCAACGCCACGCCGCCGGCGCTCGGCGCGGGCGATGTCTACCTCACGGCGGGCCGGATGTACGTCGACGGCGTGCTGTGCGAGAACGAGCGGATCGTCCCGTACACCGCGCAGCCCGACCGGCCGGATCCCGAGCTTCCCGGCGACGGCACGCACCTCGCCGTGCTCGACGTGTGGACGCGCCACCTCACCGCGCTCGACCTCCCGCCCGACCCGGTCTTCCCAGACATCCGCGAGGTCGCCCTCGGCGGCCCGGACACGGCGACGCGGACGCGGACGGTGTGGCAGGTTCGCATGCTGCCGCTCGGCGACGGCGAGGACGCGCAGTGCCTCGGCGAGATCGAGGCGTGGGACGACCTCGTCGCGCCGCCGACGGGCCAGATCGCGGCGCGGGCCGAGGAGGGCGCGACGGCGGGCGACCCCTGCATCGTCACGCCCGGCGGCGGCTACCGCCGGCTCGAAAACCAGCTCTACCGCGTCGAGGTCCACACCGGCGGCGAGCGGAACGGCGCCGTGTTCGTGTGGTCGCGCGACAACGGCACCGTCGCGGCGCGGTGGACCGGCGAGACCCCTGTGAGCCCCGGCGAACTGCAGATCACCGTCAGCACGCTCGGGCGCGACGAGGTGCTCCGCTTCGCCCCCGGGCAGTGGGCCGAGTTAACCGACGACGACCACCAACTCGAAGGGCGGCCCGGCCTGCTCGTTCCCATCCTCCGCGCCGAAGACGACGTGCTCACGCTCGACCTCACGGCCGCCATCGGCACGGAAACCAGCCTCGCCGACTACCCCGCAAACCCGCGTGTGCGCCGGTGGGACGGCATGATCGCGAACCCGACGAACGCGAACTGGCGCGCGCTCGAAGGCGGCGTGCAGGTCCAGTTCTTCGCCGGGACCTACCGCGCCGGCGACTACTGGCAGATCCCGGCGCGGACGGCGACGGCCGATGTCGTGTGGCCCGAGGAAGGCGGCGCCCCGCTTCGCCAGAGCCCTCACGGCATTCGCCACCGCTACTGCCGCCTCGGCTTCGTCGCCGTCGGTGCCGACGGCGCGGTGAGCGTCACGGACTGCCGCCCGCTCTTCCCGCCCGTCTCCGAACTCTCGAGCCTGTTCTACGTCAGCGGCGACGGGCAGGAGTCCGCCCCGGCCGACGACGTGCTCCCGCACCCGTTGCAGGTTGGGGTGGCGAATGGGCGCTGGCCGGTGGCGGGCGCGACGGTCCGCTTCCGCGTGGACAGCGGCGGCGGGACGATCGACGGCGCGAGTGAGATCGAGGTGACGACGGGGAGCGACGGGATCGCGTCGGCCTCGTGGGAACTCGGCTCCGCCGACGCGCTGCAACGGGTCGAGGCAACCCTGCTCGACGCGGCGGGCGCCCCGATCCACCTCCCGATCCGGTTCACGGCGCGCTACGGCGCCGAGGGCCGCGAGCCCGGCTTCCACGTCACCCGCATCCGCGCCGGGAACGGCGCCCTCCTCAACGACAGCCTCGTCACGGTCAGCCGGCTCGCGGCCGGGATCGAGATCGAGTGCGACGCCGATCCCGCGCCGCTCGCCGTCCGCGACAAGCCGGTGTGCTTCGTGACGCTCCACCTCCCGTTCCCGTTCACCGGCAGCGAGGTCGACCGGTGGGGCGACGACCTCGTGGCGACGCAGCCGATCCGGCTCGACGGGGACGCGCTCGTCGACGACAACGAGATCTTCTGGCGGGCCTCGGACCGCGCCCGCGACTGGCTCCGCTCGCAGCTCTTCGGCATCCTCGCGGAGAACGGCTACACCGGCCCGATCCTCGCCTACCTCACCGTCAAAGGCGATTTCATCTGGGAGGCGCAGCGGCCCGACCGCTACCTCGACGGCGACGTGCGGGGCCGCCTCCGCGATGACAACCGCACCGACGCCGTGCTCCCCAGCGGCGACGGGCGGCGGGGCGGCGACCTCAGCCTCTGGTTCTGGCTCGCTCGCGACGAGGGCGACCCCGATATCGCTGCCGAGCCGGACAACATTTTCTTTGGCGTCGTCACTGTCGGCGGGGCCGTCATCGAGTCGTTCGCCCTTCTCAATGAGGGTGATGCGCCGCTCGTCGTGAGCGCATTCGGCGTGCCGGGCCCGGCGTTCACCGTGCTCGACGCCGCGCCGCTCACGGTGCCGCCGGGCGGCTCGTCTACGGTCCGTGTCCGATTCGCACCGCCGACGGCCGGCCCGTTCAACGGCCCGCTCGTCGTCGAGAGCAACGACCCCGACGAGCCGACGTTACAGGTCCTTTTGAGCGGTCGCGGTCTCGCGGTTCAGACCGACCCGGCGCGCGTGCAGATCATCCATAACGCCGTCGGTATCGGTCCGATCGACGTGTACGTGGGCGAGCGGCGCATCCTCAACGACTTCCCCATGCGCCGGGCCACGCCGTTCTTCTCGCAGGACGCCGGGCGGCGGCGCTTCGCCTTCGCCGGGCCGAACTCGACCTCGCCCGACGACGCCGCGTTCGCGCTCGACCTGGACCTCAGAGCGGGGCGAGCCTACGTCATCGTCACGTGCGGCAGCGGCGATGCGTTCACCGCCATCGTGCTGGAAGACGCCCGCGAGACCTCGGAGTCGCCCGGTGCCGTCGCGCTCCGTCCGTTCCACGGGCTCCTGCCGTTCGACGCCGTCACGTTCGGCATCTTCAACGATCAAGTCGCCGTGGCGCTTTGCGAGGGGGCGGACGGGTACACCGTGGTCCCAACTGCCGCGACGCCGATCTCGCTCACGTTCGGCGGCGAGCCACCCGTCGATTTCCGCTTCGACCTCCGCCCGCACGGTGGCAGCGCCGTCATCCTTCTCACCTCGGGCCGGGCGGGTGACGAAGCGAATCCGCCCGCCCTGTTCGGGTTCGACGGGAACGGGCAGCGTATCGATCCGATCAGACGGGTGACCGGCGGCGGCGGCCTCGTCATCCTGCCTCGCGAACCGGTCACGGGCGGCAACGACCCGCTCCTCGACGTGCCGAGCGAGGCGCGGCGCGAGGTGACGGCCGTGCGCGGGATCGGCCCGGCCCTCGCGGAGCGGCTCGACGAGCGCGGCGTCCGGCGCGTCGGGCAGATCGTCGCGATGGAGCCGGACCAACTCGCCGGGATGCTAGGGGTGAACCCGGACCGCGCCTCGGAGATGATCCGCGCGGCCGAGCGCCTGCTCGGCGGGTTGGAATGACGACGGACGCTTCGGTAGCCGGGGCTCGGGCCGGTGCGATCAGCGCCGGTTCGGGTCGGCCTCGGTCGCCATGAGGATGCGGAGGCCGACGGCGCGGGCGGCGCTGGCCACGGCGGCGAACTGCCCGACGGTGGCGGCCTCGTCGGCGCGGAGGATGAGGGCCTCCTTGCCCTCGCCCGCCGTGACGAGCGCGGGGAAGAGGTCGGCCTCCGGTGTCACGTCGGCGCCGACGTAGTACAGCCCGTCCTCGGTGATCGTGACCGTCACGGACGCATCTTCGGTGGGTGCCCCGGCCTCGACCTGCGGGAGCGTGACCTGGATGCCGTACTGCGTGACGAACGAACTCGTCAGCAGGAAGAAGATGAGCAGGAGGAGCACGATGTCCGTCAGCCCGGCGAGGCTGAAGACGGAGAGCGGGCGGCGGCCGGAGGAGAAGTCGAGGGGCATGGGTTATACCGTCGCGCGGCGGCGCTCGCGGGCGTCGGCCGGCGTCTGGAGCAGGTCGATGAACTCGGTGGCAACGCGCTCCATCTCGTTGACGGACCGGCTGATCCGGTTGAGCAGGAAGTTGTACGCGAAGAGCGCGATGATGCCGACGGCGAGGCCGGCGGCCGTCGTCACGAGCGCTTCCCAGATGCCGCTCGCGAGCACGCTCGGGTTCACGTTCCCCTGCATCGCCTGGATCTGCTGGAACGCCGAGATCATCCCGAGCACCGTCCCGAGGAAGCCGAGGAGCGGCGCAATCGCGGCCGACGAGGCGAGCAAGTCCGTCCGCTTTTCGAGCTCGTACGTCTCGTGCTTGCCGGCCGCCTGCACGGCCTCGCGGATCTCGACGATGGGCCGGCCGAGCCGTTCGAGCCCGCGTTGGAGGATGCGCGCGATCGGCGTCGAATGGGCTTTGCAGTAGCCGACGGCCCCGTTCACGTCGCCGGAGCGGACGTAGTCGGCGACGGTCTCCATGAACCGGTGCGGGTCGGTTCGCGTCCGCCGCAGCACGAGCCAGCGCTCGACGAAGAGGTACACGGTGAGGAGCGAGAGGAGGGCGATGGGGACCATCACCCACCCGCCTTTTGCGAGGATGTCGAGGAGCGAGAGCGTGGTCTCGGGAGGAGGCGGGACGGCGGCGAGGGTATCGACCGGCAGCGTCGTGACCTCTTGGAGGAGAGCGAGCGTCATGGGCGGGTTAGAGGCGGAGGAGCCAAGTGTCGGCAGGCACGCCGGCGGGGAGGTCGGAGCGGAAGCGGTCGGCTTCGTCGATGGAGGTGAACTGGCCGAGGGCGACGCGGTAGCGGGTGCGGCCGGCGGCTTCTTCGGCGATCACGTCGGCGCGGAAGCCCTGCTCGCGGAACGCGGCCACGCGGCGCTCGGCCGGCTCGCGTGAGAACTCGGAGGCGACGATCCATGAGAACCCGCCGTCGGCTCGGTCGATGCCTTCGGAGCTGCGGAGCGGATCGGCAGATGGGGCGGGCGCAGCAGGCTCGGGTGTCGCAACGGCGGCAGTGTCGACGGCGACGGCGGCGGTATCCACGGGCGGGGGCAGAGCGGCGACGGTGTCGGCGGGCACGGGCGGGCGCTCGGCGACGACGGGTGCGGCCGGCTCGCGGTTGAGGGCCCAGAGGAGCCCGACGAGCGCGAGCAGGAGCACGACGGCGATCCCGCCGAGCACGCGCATGTTGCTCTTGTGCTCGGGCGCGACGGGGGGGCGTGAGGCGGCACCGGTCGCTGCGACGGCGGGCGCTACGGTCGGCTCGGGCGCCGGCTCATCATGCGGCTCGGACTCGATTTCCGTGACGGGCGGCGCCTCGGCGGCGTTGAGCGCCGCGGTGTCGTCGACGAGAGGGTCGTCGTCCCTGGCTTCGTCCGCGGCAAGCAGGTCGTCGTCGTCGGCTTCGACGGCCTCCGGCTCGGCGACCTTGTCGTAGCCGAGGGGCCAATCGGCCGTCGCTTCGGCGTCGCGCTCCGCGTCGTCGAACTCGGGCGATGCTTCCGCGTCGGCCGCTTCCCGGTCGAGGTCATCGGGCACCACCTCAAGGTCATCGGACGCCACACCTTCGTATTCGAACGCTTCGTCGCCCTCCGCTTCGGCGGTGTCCTCCGGCTCGGCAGCATGTTCCGGCTCGAAGACGGAGTGGTCGGCTTCCTCTGCGAGCTCGTCTGGGGCCACGCTGTGGGGGGCATCTTCCTCCGGCAGCGCCGAGGTCGTCCCCCACGTACCGGCGAGTACCTCGTCCACCTCGCTGTCTTCGTCCTCTTCCTCCGCAGTAAACGAAGCCTCCGCGACGGGTTCTTCTTCTCCGATGGGCTCTTCTTCGAGGACGGGTTCGTCCGCGAAGGGCTCCTCTGCGAGGGGTTGGTCCTCAAACGCCGTGGGCTCAGCGACGTCGGGCTCCGTCTCCTCGACGTCCGTCGCTTCGGTCTCGGCCTCGTCGAGCGGGGCCGTCTCCATCTCGGCGTCGTCCGTCTCGGCGCCCTCGGCCTCAGCGGTGTCGGGCTCGATGAACGCTTCGATCGGTTGGAACTCGGCGGCGGGCGCGTCCTCGAACTCGTCCGGTTCGGACTCTGCTGGTGCCGAGGGGACTGCCGTCTCGAATGGATCGGCGGGCTCGGGTTCGGCGGGTCTCGAGACGCTGCGGCTCGCCGCGATCGGACGGAGCCCGGCGTAGCGGTGGTTCACGGCGCGGGCGAGCGCGTCCTCGGGGTCGAAGGCGAGCCGGTCATCGTCGTCGAGCCGGAACGTGCCGAGGCCGGGGACGGCGGCGCTCCCCGTCGCGTCGATCTGCTCGCGGAGGGCGGCGACGAGGTGGTTGAGGGTGTGGCGCGCGGCGTCCGGCGAGAGGTTCAGCGCGCGGGCGAGTTGCGTAACGAGGGCATCGGCCATGGCTCAGGCGTGGGAGGCGTCCGGCACGGGTTCGAAAACGATGTGGTCGGCGGGGGGCATGAGCATCCGCCGGTCGTTCTCGTCCTGTGCGGCGCGGCTGGGCGTGTGGTGGACCTCGAACGTACCGAGGCCGGGCACGGTCACGGGGTCGCGGCGCATGAGGCGCTCGCGGACGGCTTCGCTGAAGGCGCGGAGCACGTCGTCGGTGACGGTGTCGGGCAGCATGGGCAAGGGGGTGTGCATGGGCGAGAGGATACGAAACGCGCGCGAGGTAACCACGGGTTACCGCCGGGTTACCACTGCACGCGGAGGCCGGCGAGGACGGCGGACGGGGGCCGGGGGTAGCCGGGCCACTGCTCGGCGCGGCCCGCGAGGCGCTCGGCGCGGACGAGGGCGCCGACGCCCGGCGAGAACAGGTAGTGCGCCTCGGCGTCGAGTGTCGCCCACGCGGGGGCTTCGTCGAGGGGCGCTTCCCTGGGCCGCGCGCTCTCGGCGGAGCCGGTGACCTGCACGAGGCCGCGGCCTTCGGCGAAGGGCATCGCGAGGGACAACTCGCCGACGAAGGGAGCAAAATAGGGAATATCCTGCTCGGTGTCGGGGAGCGTGCCGGAGCGGAATTCGGCGCCGAGCGTGGCGCGCAGGCCGTTCGGGGCGTAGAACGTGACGCTGCCCCCGCCGCGGAGGACGACCTCCTCGGCGTAACGCGTGTCGTAGAGCCCGACCGTAGCCCCCGAGATATTCCGAACGAAGTGGAGCGCGACCGGGCTGTAGCGCCCCCCGGCGTACGCGGTGAAGCGGACGTTCCGGCTCTGGATTTCCAGCCCGGCGTCGCCGTCGACGACGTGGAGGTCGGGCGCGACGAACGGTTCGGGCACGGCGTACGGGTTCGCGCGGAAGAGGCCGGCGAGGCCACGCCGCACCACCGAGGGCTCGTTGCGGATGTAGAATCGAGTCGTGGACGAGAGTGGGAGGTCGAAGGAAACGACGGGGCCGACGTTCTGGCTGGAACCACCGCCGTTGAGCGCCGAGGCGCTGTAGCCGAGGAAGCGCGCGCCCACGTCGAGCACGCCACGCCCCACCGTAAGCTGCACCGTCCCGCCCGCGCTGTACGTTTTCAGGCTCTCGCCGATGCCTTCATCACCGAGCCCGGAGAACGCCCCGGCAGCGTCGACGCGGACGCGGTCGAACCGGACGCCGCCGTCAGCCTCGAAGCGTGCTTCGGTCTGGTCGAACGAGCCTTCCGGCACGCCGAAGTCGAACACGCCGTCTTCCACGTTCACGGAGTAGTCGGTCGAGGCGAAGCGGGCGGCGGCGTGGAAGGGTACGCGGTCCGGCGCGTCGGAGGCGACGGAGACGCTGCCGCCGATCGTGCGGCCGGTCCGGTCGGGCTGCGCGTCGACCACGTTCGGCACGTCGGCGCCGAGGAGGCGGTACTGCTGGTAGTCGCCGTCGAGGGCGAAGCCGAAGCGCGTCGGGCCGGGCGTGGTGTAGGCGATGCGGCCGTCGAACACGTCGGAGCGCGCGTCGAAATCGGGCTCGTCGTCGAACGGCTGGAAATTGGAGAAGCCCGAGTAGCTCGCGTTCACGCCGAGGCCGCCGGCGCTGACCGTGAGCCGTCCGAGCCGGCTGAGGTAGCGGCCGAAGCCGGCGTCGATCCGCCCCGTGAGCGGCGAGAGCGCGGCGGCGTCGGGCGGCACCGGCTCCGCGAGCGGGTCGACCGGCAGGCCGTCGATGTCCTGACCGTAGGGGGCGACGTAGGTCTGCCGGCTGCCGGGGACGACGTACGTGCGCGGCGGCGGGGCGAAGCCGCGCAGCGGTTGCCGTTCGAGGTTAGGGAGCGAGATCTGGAGGTCGCCGCGGATCTCGAACGCGCGCGGCGTGAGGTCCGGCAGCCGCTCCGTATCCGGCTGCGCGAAGGCAACGGCGGGGAGGAGGACGAGGGCGAGGAGGTATGAGGGTAGAGGAGTAATGCTCCTAACCCACGTCCACACGTCCACACGTCCACACGTCCACACGTCCATCTGTTCGTTGGTCATCATCGTTCGCGCTCGGCTACGGCGGCGGCCGGGGTGTCGGGGTAGGCGGCGATCACGCGCTGGTAGGCTTCGTCGGCGCGGCCGGGCTCGCCGAGGCGGCGGAAGGCGCGGGCGCGGACGAGGAGAGCGGCGGCCACGTCGTCGGGGTAGCCCGCGAACCGGGTCTCGATGTTAAGCCGGTCGAGGGCCGAGAGGACGCCCTGCGCGTCGCCCCCTGCGAAGAGGGCGTCGGCGAGGCGGACGGCGGCCTCGGCACCCGCCGCGTCGTCGTTCGTGGCGGCGAGGTCGCGGTAGAAGTCGATCGCGTCGTCGGCGCGGCCCTGGGCTTCGAGCGTGCGGGCGAGGCCGAGCCCGGCACGGTCGGCGAGCGGCGTGTTCGGGACAGTTTGGATCACCGTGCCGAAGAGGGCCTCGGCGTCGGCGGCGCGGCCAAGCCCGAGGAGCGCTTCGGCCTCGCCGACTCGGGCTTCGGCGCCGGCTTCGGGCGTCACGGCCTCGTCGCCGAGCGAGCGGAAGAGGGTGAGCGCGTCGGCGTAGCGCTCGGCGTCGAGGTAGAGCGCGCCGAGGCGGGCGGCGGCTTCGGGCCGGACGTCCTCGTTCGGGTAGCGCTCGACCACGCGCCGGAGGTAGGGCTCGGCTTCCCGTGGCTGGCCGAGATCGGCGTAGGCACGGCCGATGTAGAGGTTCGCCGCGGCGAGGAGCGCGTCATCCTGCGCCGTGCGGATGAAGCTCTGAAAGGCGGAGATCGACTCGACGAGGTTGCCGCTCTGGAACGCGCCCTCGGCCTGCCGGAAGCGGAGTTCGTCGAGCACCGACGCGTCGGGGTTCTGCTCGGCGTACTGCTGCACGATCTCGTCGAGCTGGTACTCGTCGCCCTGCGCCGTGAGCGCGTACTGCACGCCCGAGAGCGCGTCCACGACGAACGGGCTGTTCGGGTAGCGGTCGAGCACGGCGCGGTAGGCGGCCGTCGCCTCGCGGAGCTTGCCCTGGTTGTAGAGCGCGTCGCCGATGCCGTACTGCGCCTTCGGGGCGAGCGGCGAGCCGGGGTACTGGTCGAGCACGACGCGGTAATCGGCAATCGCGCGGTCGTAGTTGCCCTCTTGGAAGGCGAGCGCGCCCTTCGCGTACTGCGCCTGCGCCCGCAGCGACGACTCGGGATACTGGGCGAGCAGCCGGTCGTAGGCGGCGACGGCCTCGGCGGTGCGGCCCGCGTTGCCGTGCGCCTGTCCGATCTGGAAGAGGGCGTAGTCCGCACCGCCGACCGTCGTGTCCTCGATGCGCTGGTACGTCGCAATCGCCTGGTCGAACCGCTTCAGCGCGAAGTAGGCGTCGGCGAGGCGGAGGCGGGCGTCGGTCGTGTACGGGACGATCTCGCTGCCGGGGCGGTACGAGGCGAGGAAGCGCTCGAAGGCCGTGGCGGCGCGGGCATAGTCGCCGCGCTTGAAGAGGGTCCACGCGAGGGCGTAGCGGGCGGCGTCCTGCTGGCGGTGCTCGGGGAATTTCTGCAGGTACTCGGTGAAGAGGGTTTCGGCTCGCTGGAGCGCGGCGGCATTGCCGGCCTGGCCCTCCTGAAACGAGGCCTCAGCGGCCCAGAACAGCGTCTCGCCCGAGCGCGGCCCGCTCGGGTCGCGCTGGTAGAGCTGCTGGAGCGCGCGCGCCGCCTCCGCAAAATCGCCCGACTGGTAGCTCGCGTACGCCTGCTGAAACGCGACCTCGCCCCGCAACTCGGCCGATGCCGTGCCGAGCGCTTCGGCCCGCTCGTTCGCGCGCTGCGCCTTGCGGTAGTCGCCGAGCGCGGCGTACGTCTCGCCGAGCATCCGCGCTGCCTCGCCCGCGAACGCCGAGGTCGGGTAGCGGTCGAGGAGGGTCTCGAACGACTGCGCGGCGTCGTCCCACCGGCGCACGCCGTAGAGGAGGAAGCCGCGCTCGAAGAGGGCGGCGTCGGCGAACGAGCTTTCGGGGCGGCGGATGTGGACAGCTTCGAGCCGCCGCGCCGCCTCGTCGATTTGCCCGAGCCGTTTGAGCGCGAGTCCTTCGTAGTACGTCGCCTCGGCGGCGAGGTCGTCGAATTCGGCCCCAGACCACTGGCGGACGGCGCCGAAGCGGTCGGCGGCATTCGTCCAGTCGTCCTGCTCCCACGCGATCCGGCCGGTGCCGAAGCGGGCGCGGCGGGCGTACGCGCCGGTCGCGTCGATCTCGGCGAAGTAGGCCTCGGCGTCGCTCAGCCGGTCGAGCCGGAGGGCGGCTTCGCCGAGGAAGAACAGGGCGCGGTCGCGCGTCGGGCCGCTGAGGTCGGGCAGGCGGCGCTCGCCCTCGGTGATCGCGCGGTCGTACTGCCCGGTGCGGACGTAGGCGTCGGTGAGGGCGAGGCCTACGCGGCGGTCCTCGGGCGTCCGGCTGTAGCGCGTGGCGAGCTGGCCGAAGGCGTCGGCGGCCTCGACGTAGCGCCCGCGCTCGAACTCGGCGAAGCCGGCGGCGTAGAGCGCCTGCGGCGCGGCGACGGAGCGGGGGTGCTCGGCGGCGACGCGGCGGAGGTAGGGGAGGGCGGCGTCGGGGCGGTCCTGCCGGAGCATCGTCTGGCCCGTGAGGAGGAGGGCGCGCGCGGCGTCCTCGGACGGCTGCTCCTCTTCCAAGGCCTCGGCGAGCGCGTCGAGCGCGCGGTCGTACTGCTCGGTGGCGAAGTAGTATTCGCCGAGGGCGAGGCGGGCGCGCGGCGCGAGCGGGTGGGACGGATAGCGGGTGCGGAAGTCCGAGAGCAACCGCGCCGCCGTCGCGTCGTCGCCGACGGCGAGAGCGGACTCGCCGCCGTAAAACAGGGCGTCGGGCGTGCGCGGGTCGTTGGGGTAGGCCGCGCGGAAGTCGGCGAACGCGCGCTCGGCCTCGCCGAAGAGGCGGGCGTCGAAGAGGGCGTAGGCGTCGGCGAAGGCGGTCTCGGGTCCCGCCGGGTTGGGCTGGGCGAGGGCGGGGGCAGCGAGGAGAGCGGCGGCGAGCGCAGCAGCGAGAAAACGCATAGAGGAGGCGGGTGGGAATCGGCGCGGCCTAAGATAACCGAGGAACGCACCGTGCCGTGTGGTTCGCATCTCGCCGTCGGCGAAACAAAAGCGGGGCCGCGTCGCGTTTAACAACGCCAGGCACTCCGAGCCCTTCTGCGTAATCGATTTCGGAGTCCTGCCCCTCTCCGCCGCCCGCCGTTGCCCGATCCGTCCCGCCCGGCGCAGCCCCAGCGAGACACGCGGCCGGCGCCACTCACCCCTACCTCTCGTACTCCACTCCCGACATGGAAAACAAATCCGATAAGAACGCCACCAAGTCCGACGCCCCGGATCTCGCGAAGCCCGACGCCGGGAAGCCGTCGCCCGCGGCCCCGCCGGCCCCGACGCCCAGCGGCGCTCCCACTTCCGGCGCGAGCAGCACCGGCACCGGCACACCGCCTTCCGGCACGGGCCCCAGCGTCCGTCCCCCGTCTTCCACGAACGCCGCCTCGGCCCGCCCCATCACGAGCGCGCCTGCTTTCGGCGATCCGACCGTGGACCGCCTCTCGCTCGACCCCGCCGACAGCGACGATTGGGTGACGCGGACGAAGCTGTGGGTCGAGGAAAACCCCGCCCTTGCGATCGTCGGTGCGATCGGGATCGGCCTGCTCGTCGGCCGCATCGTGACGGCGGCGATCCCCGATCCCCAGCCGAAGACGCTCACCGGCAAGATCGAGCAGCGTGCCAAGCAGCTCTCGAAGCAGGGCCGCTATTACGCCGATGACGCTGGAGACGTGATCTCCAAGCAGCTCGCCGTCGCCGCCGAGGCGCTCAGTGAGGCCTCGCACGCCGTCTCAAAGAACGCGAAGCACGGCTTCGAAGAAGCGAAGGACTTCAGCGAGAGCATCGCCGAGGCCATCGGGCAGGCGTTCTCGAAGAAAGCCGGCGACTGGCTCGACAGGATCTCCTGATCCGGGTCGCCGCCTGCGCTCCCACAGCGTGACGCGTGGAGCGTGATCGGCATTCGACCTATTCTTCACCGGGGGCGGTGGCTGCGAAGCCGCCGCCCCCGTGTGCGTGCTCTATCTTCGGGGCTGCCCGTTTTCTACCTCCGTTCCCCGACCCTGAAGCTATGAGCGTCCTCGCCGTCGGCACCGTCGCCTTCGATACCATCGAGACCCCGTTCGGCAAGGCCGACCGCATCCTCGGTGGCTCCGGCACGTACATCGCCCTCGCGGCGCGCTACCTCACCTCGCCCGTCCGCGTCGTCGGTGTCGTCGGGCGGGACTTCCCCGAGGAGCACGTGGACCTCTTCCGCTCGCGGGGGATCGACACCGAGGGGCTCGTCCGCGACGAGGACGGCGAGACGTTCTTCTGGGCCGGCCGCTACCACTACGACCTCAACCGCCGGGACACGCTCGCGACCCACCTCAACGTGCTCGCCGGGTTCGACCCCGAGGTGCCCGCGTCGTACCGCGACAGCCGGATCGTCTGCCTCGGCAACCTCGACCCGACCGTGCAGCAGAAGGTGCTCGATCAGGTCGACGCCCCGGACCTCGTGATCCTCGATACGATGAACTACTGGATCGAGCACACGCCGAAGGAACTGCGGAAAACGCTCGAACGGGTGGACGTCCTCGTGATCAACGACTCCGAGGCGCGCGAGCTATCCGGCGAGCCGAACCTCGTCCGCGCTGCCCGCATCATCCGGGGCATGGGGCCGCAGACGCTCGTCATCAAAAAGGGCGAGCATGGCGCGCTCCTCTTCCGCAACGGCACCGTGTTCAGTGCCCCGGCCTTCCCGCTCGAAGACATCTACGACCCGACGGGCGCGGGCGATGCGTTCATGGGCGGCTTCGCCGGCCACCTCGCTCGCACTGACCCGCACGACCCCGAAGAGATGCGCCGCGCCGTCGTACTCGGCAGCGCGCTCGCATCGTTCGTCGTCGAGGCGTTCGGCACGGAGCGGTTGCTGAGCCTCGACAACGGCGACCTCGAAATGCGCATCGCCTCGTTCCACGATCTCTCTGTGATCCCCGAAATGAACGGGGCGCTCGGCACGCCGAGCCTCTAGCGGTTCTCCGGCGCCTCGGCGAGCGCTACATCTCGTCGAGGTTGTGGAAGCGGTTGCTGCGGAGACGCTGCTGGAAGAGGTCGAAGAGGGCGGACTGCGCCTCGGGCACCCACACGTCGAAGATCTCACGGTCCGAAGCCGTGCCGAGCTGGGCAGCGATGCGCTGCGCGTCGGCGGGGTGCCAGCTCGCGATCTCGTCGAGGGAGATGATGCCGATCTGGCGGAGCGCCTCCTGCATCTCGGCATCGATCCCGGAGATGACGGTGAGGTCATCGCCGATCTTCTGTTCCAAGCTTTCAGCGCTGATGAGTTCGGGGACGCGGCGGGAGACGGTCACAGGCCGGTCGTTCCGGTCCTGGCGCACGGTGGGGCGCGGGGGGGCATGGGTGGCCGTTATGCCGTCACCGGACGAAGTGGGCAATGGGGACTCGTCATGCTGCTCGTCGGCTCCTTCAACCTCGAAGTCTGACCAGTCGAGGAGGCGGTCGAACTCAGAGAGGGGTTTCGGCTGCTCGGGGGCCTGTTCGCTGGTCCGCTCGGCGTGCGGGCGCTCGACCTTCGGCTCGGGGACCGCGGGCTCCGAGGACATATCGTCCTGTTCCGAGACGAACGCATCGGCCGGGATGATGAAGTTCGACATCACGCTGGGGTCGACGGGGCCCGACCACGCCGGGCTGTTGGCAGGCGCCTCGGCCTCCACGATGGCTTCGGCCTCGTCGTCATTCGCACCGGCTTCCTCGCTCGCGGTGGACGCTTCGAGCTCTGCTTCGAGCTCGTACTCGGCTTCCTCTACGAAGCCGATCTGGGCGACGGGTGGCTCTTCCACGCTGAACTCGCTCACGCTGAGCTCCTCAGCGATGGGCGTCTCCAGGGCATCGACGGGAGCCTCCATGGCATCGTCCTGCACGTCCTCTGCTTCGTACGCGACCTCGGGCAGCACCGACGCAAACGGATCGAGGAAGTCGGGGTCGTCATCGAAGACGAGGGCGGACGGCGTGTCGAAATCCCCCGATCCCGGCAGGAGATCGGCGAATGCTTCCGGTCCAGCTTCGGACGCTGTGGCGGTCTCGGGCTGCGCGCCGTCATCGGCCGGCATGATGAGCGTCTCCGACACCGCGGCGAGTGCTCTCCGGAGCTGGCCGCGCAATTTCTGCATCTCCTCCCTCTGCTGGTCGATCTCGGTGCGAACATGGACCTCCAGGCTGTGGACCCGGTCGACGCAGGCGTCAAGCTGGCGTTCGAGGTCTTCGATCGCGTGGTACATACTGGCGCTCATAGCGGAGGCTCGCTGATTAAGTACTCGGAGGAACGAGGGAAACGGGGGCTAGCTTGGGTTCCGCCGCGGCGCCGGGAGCACCGGAGAGGAAGATTAGGAAGCCGTTGGTTACGGAATGGCTCTGGGCCGGGTGTGGAAGGGTCGCATAGGGGATACCCCGTAGCCGTTTCGGCTGAGTGCAACAGCCATTCCATTCTGGCTGAGGTCCGTACGACGAGAGAGTAAGAGCCGCGAGGAGGGACGCCGCATGGCCTCGTGGCGGGCGCGGAGCCGTGGTATCTTCCGCCCGCTTTCGACCTGACCGCCCCGCGTTTTTGATGCGCTCCATCGTCCTCCTCATCCTGAGCCTCATGATGCTCGTCGGGTGCCGCTCCGACGAGTCCGCCGAGCCGAGCGGGGAGGCGGCCGCCGTCGCGGCGTCGTACGCCGGGGATGAAGCCTGCGCCTCCTGCCACGCCGAGCTGTACGCGAGCTACCACCGCACCGGCATGGGCCGCTCCGTCTCCCGCTTCGACCCAGCCGCTGCGCCGGAGCGGTTCGATGCGGAGGGCCGCAGCCCCGTCGTGTACAACGAGAACTTCGACTTCTACTACCAGGCATTCGTCCGGGGCGATACGCTGTTCCAGCGCGAGTTCCGGCTCGACGAGAGCGGCGACGTGATCCACGAACGGGTCCACCGCGCGGACTACGTCGTCGGCAGCGGGAACGCGACGCGGTCCTACCTCATGCGCGTGGGCGGCTACGTCACCGAGATGCCGCTCACGTGGTACGTCGAGCGCGCGATCTGGGATATGAGCCCCGGCTACTACACCTCGAACAGCCGGTTCAGCCGCCCGGCGAACCTCGAGTGCATGACGTGCCACAACGGGCTGCCCGAGCCGACGCCGTTCACGCAGAACCACTACGCCGAACTCCCGCTCGGCATCACGTGCGAGCGCTGCCACGGCCCCGCCGCGGACCACGTCGAGGCCCGGCTTGCGGGGAACGAGCCTGCTCCCGGTGCGCCCGACCCGCACCTCGTCGACCTCGCCTCGCTCGACCGTGAGGCCCAGCTCAGCGTCTGCCAGCAGTGCCACCTCGAGGGGCTCGCCGTGTTCAAGCCGGGCGAGGACCCGACGACGTTTCGCCCCGGCGAGCCGCTCGCCTCGCACCGCACCGTTTTCGCCCGGCTCGACAAAGTGGAGGACCCCGACGACTTCGGCATCGCCTCCCACGCGCTCCGCCTCGCTCTCAGCGCCTGCTTCGAGGAGAGCGCGATGACGTGCACGACGTGCCACGATCCGCACCAGCCGACGGCCGAACTCGGGGCCGATTGGTTCAACTCGGTCTGCCAGAGCTGCCACGGCGGCGACGGCGATCCGCCGGGTGGGGCCGTCGCGCACGAGGCGCTGTGCGAGCGGCCAGGCGTCGGCTCGCCCGCCGAGGCGATGACGGGCGACTGCGTGAGCTGCCACATGCAGACGGGCGGCACGTCGGACATCCCCCACGTCTCGTTCACCGACCACTGGATCCGCCGCGAGCTCCCGCCCGCCCGCGCCCCCGGCCTCATCGAGCGCGACATGAGCCGCGAGGAGCCGTTCGTCCTCGTCAATTTGCTGGACGGGGCGCAGCCGATGCCGCCCGGCGAGGCTGATCTCGAAGCTGCGCTCGCGTACTTCCACTTCTACGAGACGGTGCACCCGCAGGCGGCGTACCTGCCCGACGTGGCTGCCCGCATCCGGCGCGGGCTCGCCGCTGGCGCCGACCGCGTCGACGCGCGCGTGGCGCTCGGGCGAGCGCTCGCGGAGATGGACTCGCTCGCCGCCGCGGAGCGCGTGCTCGGCGAGGCCGTGGCGGCGTACCCCGGCGACGCATGGGCGCAGTACTGGCTCGGGACCGTGCGTGACCGGCGGGGGAAGGCCGAGGCGGCTGAGGCGCCGCTGCGCCGCGCCGTCGAGATCCAGCCGCTCCTCGTGGAAGCCCGCATCGCTCTCGCCGACGTGCTGAGCGAGATGGGGAGGACCGACGAGGCCGTGCAGCACCTCGAAGCGGCCGTCGCGGCGGACTCGCTCCACCACCCGGCGGCGTGGAACAACCTCGGCTTCCTCTACCTGCAAGCGGGCCGGATGGCGGCGGCCGAGCGGCCCCTCGCCACGGCCGTCCGGCTCGACCCCGACTTCGCCGAGGCCCGCGTCAACCTCGGCGCGATCTACCTCTCCGACGGGCGGCTCGACCCGGCCATCGAGCAGTTCGAGCAGGCCATCCGTGCCCGGCCCGATTACGCCCCCGCGTACGGAAACCTCGGCGTGGCCTACGTCCAACTCGGCCGCACCGCCGACGCGCGGCGGATGTTCGAGCGCCTGCTCACGCTCTCTCCCGGCGATCAGCGAGCCCGCGCCTACCTCGCCGAACTCGGCGCGGCCGGGTAATACCTCGCGTCCGTCCGGCGTTCGAGGCCCGGTTCCACATCCGATTCTCCCGTGACCCTCCACGTTTCCATCCCACGTTGCCTCCTCCTCGCCGTCGTGTGCGTCGTGCTCGGCGGCTGCGCCGAGCGTGGGGGAGCGGCCGAACGCGACGGGCTCCGGCTCGACCTCGAGAAGCGGGATCCCGAGCGACTGCTCCGCTATTACTTCGGCTCGTACCTCGGACCCGACGGCGGCGACGCCGTCGCTGCAGGCGTGCTCTCGGGCGAGGGCGACGCCTTCACGCTGCACCCCGATGCGCTCGCAGAGCCATGGCAGGAAGCGCTCGCCACGGCGAACGCGAACGGTGACGACTCGCTCGATTGGGACGAACTCGCCGCCTTCTTCGAGCAGACCTATGCCGAGGCCCGTGACCTTCCGCCGACGCTCGACGCCTTCCGTGCTGCCGCGCCCTACGCCCGGGCCGACTCGGCGTGGTTCACGGTCGAGATCGACGGGGTGATGACGAGCGCGCGGCGACACCTCTTCGTCCCCATGGCGGCGATCCGTTCGGCGCTGGCGAACTACCACGCGAACGGGGACCGGCTGCTCTACCCCGTCGGTACCGCGCTCGTCGGCGAGCACTGGCTCGATGGCGAGCGCGTGGAGACGACGGCGATGCTGAAGCGGCCTGACGGGTTCTGGGACTTCGTCGTCTACGGCCCGACCGGCGACCTCGCCGCCGCGACCGACACGCCGCCGCGCGCGCTCCGTAGTCCGACGCAGTGTGTGGGGTGCCACATCGGCAAGAAGGCGTTCGAGCCCGAGAAGAGCTTCCCCGCTGAAGCCCCGCCGGGACCGTTCGGGCCGCGCGCGATCCACGTTGGGCCAGCGATGCGCAACGCCGACGTCGTCGCGTTCTTCGACGAGCACGCGAAGCGCAGCGACACGGCGCTCGGTATCTACAACACGCTCTTCGTGTCCAAACTCCTCGCCGATCGCAACGCCGGCCGGATCGCGCCGGACGACGCGGCGCTCCTCGACGGACTCGACCTCCCGGAGGGGCTCTGATGCGCTGGCTCGACCGCATCCCGCTGTGGCTGCTCGCCGTCGGCGCCGTGTTCATGGCGCTCGCGCCGTTCGTGCCGGAGCCGCATCTCTGGCGCGATCTGAAGTGGCTCATCGCGGGCGAACTCACCCGGCCCGAGGACGTGTTCGACCTGTTCTGGCACGCCGCGCTGCCCGTGCTGCTCGTCGTCCGCCTCGTGCGAGCGGCGCGGCGGGAAGGCCCTGCGAATTGAGGGTGGAAGACGGGCCGGCCGGCCCCGCGCCGTGTCGTTCGCCGCTATCTTCTTCGTACGATTTATTTCCCCTCTGGTATGCCTCCTCCCACGCCCGACCGCACCGACGCGGCCACGACGGCCCGCTCGGCCGGGACGGTCCGCCTCATCAACGCCGTTTTCTACGCCCACCACGGCGTGATGCAGGAGGAGCACCGCATCGGCGGGCGCTACGAGGTGGACGTGGCGATGGACCTCGACTTCCGCGCCGCCGCAGAGCACGACGACCTCGACCGGACCGTGGACTACGAGCGGGTCTACAACCTCGTCCGCGACCTCGTCACCGGCAACAAGTTCTACCTCATCGAGAAGCTCGCGTACCGCATCGCCCACGCCGTCCTCGACGCGTTTGACATCGTGGCTCGGGCCGAGGTGACGGTGCGGAAGGCGAACCCGCCCGTCGGCGGCTCGGTGGACCGCGCCGAGGCCGTGTACCGCGCTGAGCGGGTGGCATGAACGAGCGACGTGAATCCGTACGGGCTTTCGTCGGGCTCGGCGCGAACCTCGGGGATCGCGCCGAGCAACTCGCTACGGCCCTGCAAGCCTTGAATCGCGAGGTGGGCATTCGCGTCGTGGCCGTCTCGCCCGTCTATGAAGGGCCCGCCCACACGCTCGACGACACGCCGCAGCCGCCGTACCTCAACGCCGTGGCCGAGGTGCGGACGACGCTGGAGCCCGACGCCCTCCTCGAGACGTTCAGCCAGCTCGAGCACGACGCCGGGCGCGAGCGCCGCGTCGCGTGGGCCCCGCGCCCGCTCGATCTCGACCTCCTGCTCTACGGCGAACACGTCGTGTGGGACGACGACCTCGCCGTGCCGCACCCTCGGATGGGCGAGCGCCGGTTCGTCCTCCAGCCCCTCGCCGACCTCGCACCGGACCTCGTGGTGCCCGGCGTCGGCCTCCCCGTCCGCGACCTCCTCGCGCAGTGCGCCGACCCGAGCGAGCTCCGCGTGCTGCCGCAACCGCTCGACTTCCAGAGCCCGGTGACGTCCGCCTCCGAGTTCGAGATCCCCGACGCGCTCCGCTACGTCGTGGTCGAGGGCGTGATCGGGGCGGGGAAGACGACGCTGGCGCGGCTCGTGGCCGAGCGGATGGGCGCGCGGCTCGTGCTCGAAGAGTTCGAAGAGAACCCGTTCCTGCCGGACTTCTACCGCGACCCCGTGCGGTGGGCGTTCCAGACGCAGCTCGCGTTCCTCGCCAGCCGGTTCCGGCAGCAGAAGGAGCTCGGCGCGCGCGACCTCTTCCACCACGCTACCGTCGCTGACTACACCTTCGACAAAGACCGCATCTTCGCCCACATCACCCTCGACGGCGACGAGCTCCAGCTTTACGAAAACCTCTACGGGCTGATGGAGCCCGCCACGCCGCAGCCCGACCTCGTCGTCTACCTCCAGAGTTCGGTGGACCGGCTGATGCAGAACATCGCGCACCGCGGCCGCCCGTACGAGCGGAACATGGAGCGGAGCTACATCACCGAGCTCGCCGAGGCGTACGACCGCTATTTCCGCACCTACACGAAGGGCCCGCTTCTCATCATCAACAGCACGACGATCGACTTCGTCAACGATCCGGCCGACTTCGAGCGCCTCGTCCGCCGCATCGCAGCGATGGCGGGGCAGACCGGGACTGTTCACTTCAACCCGGACTCGGACGGCCAACTCGGGTTGCTTTGAAAGGGTAAAGGGTGAGGGGTAAAGGGAGGTGGAAATGGAGAACCAGGCGCGAGATATTCTCAAGCGGTCGGAGGACTACGCGGTTCGAGCAGTGAAGCTGTTTCAGCATTTGCAAGCCGGCGCGGATCGGGCGGGGTGGGTCCTCGGCAAGCAGTACCTCCGCTCGGCGACCTCTATCGGAGCCAACATCGAGGAGGCACAGGATGCGGAGAGCCGGAAAGACTTCGTACACAAATACGGGATCGCACAGAAAGAGGCGCGGGAGAGCCGCTATTGGCTCCGCGTGATGGTTCGCTCGGGTCTCGTATCCGAAGAAAGAATCGCCCCCCTCTTGCAAGAAGCGAACGAGCTTTACGCCGTCATCACCGCCATCATCCGCAACGCGAAGAGGGTTTAGTAATTTACCCTTTACCCTTTACCCTTTACCCTTTAACCTTTCTCACACGCCGACGCCGAGCGTCATCGTGGTGTACGTCTCGACGGGGCGGCCCTCGTGGCGGCCGGGGCGGAAGCGCGTGCGGTTGACGGCGTCGAGGATGGCCTGCTCCACGCCGTATCCGATCTCGGCCACGCGCTCCTCGCGGTCGCGCTTGTCGAGGAGGAAGCGGTCGACGATCTCGACCTCTTTGAGCCGGCCGCGCTCGTCGATGCGGAGACGGAGGCGGACGCGGGCGCGGATGCCGCGCCGCTCGGCCTCGCGCGGGTAGTCCGGCAGCACGGGGCTGATCGTCTGCGGGCGCCGGTCGGCGCGCTCGACGAAGGTGGGGCGGGCGTCGGGTGAGCCTTCGGCTTCGACGGGGCCGGGCGGTGCGTCGGGCAGGGCGATGTCAGCGTTCGGGCTTGTGTCGAGCGGCTCGAAGTCGATCTCGAGGTCGGGGATCGGGACGTCGTCGGGGACTTCCACCGGGGGCAGGGTCGGCGGTGGGGGCGGGGCCGTGCGCGGCGACTGCGCCGTCGGCTCGATGAGTTCGAGCGGGATCTGCTCGTGAGGTGTGGCGACGTAGAGCGGGGGCGTAGCGCGCTCCTCGACAGGCCAGAGTCGGAACGCTAGAATTAAGAGCAGGAGGCTCGCCGCGAGCGTGGCGAGGATGCGCGGCCGGTAGAGCCGGTCGTGGCGCTCCGTGCGGAGGCGCGGCGGGGGGGAGGATGAGCGGGCGGAGGGCACGAAGAGAGAACGGGGAGGGTCGCGCCGCAAGTATAGCGAGCGTCCCGGTGTGAAAAGAGGCAGAAAGGAGGGGCGCGTCGGCCCGACACGTGGCGGTGCTCTTGATCCGGCTGGACCTGCACGGTAGTTTTGCCCCCGAGTCTTGCCATGAGCCTCCGTGAAACTCGCGCTCGACGGAACCGCCGTTTTCGCGGCCCCGTTCATCCGCGAACCGACCGATCTTCCCCCAACCCGTGCCCGGCGTCTTCCTCCTCCTGCCCGATCCTCACGGTGCCGAGCGCTCCGCTCCGCTGAGCCTTCCCGTTTCGGGAGGGCTTTTTTTGTATCAATCGGGCAACGACGCTCCCTGTTGACGCCGTCCATCACGCGGCGGAACGCCCTTTGATCTCGCACCCGACCTCTCCCTCTGCCTCCACTTCAGTCCCACTGCTCCATGAAGCCTGAGTCCACGCCTGCCCGCCGCCCCGCCAAACTCGCGCTCGAAGACGGCACCGTCGTCACCGGTCTCGCCGTCGGCTATGTCGGCGAGACGGCGGGGGAGCTGTGCTTCAACACGAGCATGGCTGGCTACCAGGAGATCATGACCGACCCGAGCTACGTCGGGCAGATCATGATGATGACGTACCCCCACATCGGCAACTACGGCGCGTCCGAGCAGGACCTCGAAGCCGACGGCCCGCGCGTCGCCGGCCTCGTCACGCGGGCGTTCGTCGATCACTACTCGAACGAGAACGCCGACGAGAGCTTTGAGGATTGGATGCATCGGCACGGGCTCGTCGGCATCACCGGCGTCGACACGCGGCGGCTCGTGCGGCACATTCGCGAAGGCGGCGTGCAGAACGCCGTCATCTCCGCGACCGACCTCGACGACGCCAGCCTCGTCGCGAAGGCGAAGGCGCACCCGAGCATGGCCGGGCTCGAACTCGCCAGCCGCGTCACCACACCCGAGCCCTACGACTTCCACCTCGACGGGAAGACCGACCCCGACGGCCCGCGCATCGCCGTCTACGACTACGGCGTCAAGCGCAACATCCTCCGCTCGTTCGCCCGCCGCGGCTGCGCCGTCCGCGTCTTCCCCGCCGATACCCCGCTTGATGCCGTGCTCGCGTGGAACCCCGACGGCCTCTTCTTCTCGAACGGCCCCGGCGATCCCCGCGCGATGCCCGAAGCCATCGAGACGGCGAAGGAGGCGGCGGAGGGCGACGTGCCCGTCTTCGGCATCTGCCTCGGCCACCAGCTCATGGCACTCGCCTCCGGGATGGAAGTCTACAAAATGAAAGTCGGCCACCGGGGCGCGAACCAGCCCGTCAAAAACCTCGACCGCGGTCACGTCGAGATCTCGACGCAGAACCACGGCTTCGCGGTGGAAGAGGACTCGATCACTGACGGCGTGGCGCGCGTCACGCACCAGAACCTCAACGACGGGACCGTCGAGGGCCTCCGCTTCGCCGCGTACCCCGGCCTCTCGGTGCAGTACCACCCCGAGTCCTCGCCCGGCCCCCACGATAGCGCGTACCTCTTCGACGAGTTCCTCGACCTCGTCCGCGAGACGCGAGGCATCCCCGCCCGCCCCGAAACCGCGTAACCCTATGGCCGAGCCCGACCCCCGCTCCCACATTCGCCGTGTCGTCGGGCGCACCACGCCGCGCTCCCCGGTCGCTGTCGTGTGGCGCCTGCGGTGCGAACTCGCCGCGCTCGGTCTCCTCCCACCCAACGCCGATGGACACGTTCGCAAGCTTGTTGGCCGCGCTCGGCCGCGCCGGGGTTGACTTCGTGGTCGTCGGCGGGCTCGCCGTGGCCTTCGTGGGCTACGCGCGCGTCACGGACGACGTGGATATCCTCGTCGACGCCGATCCTGCCAACCTCCGCTCCATGCTCGACGTGCTCACCGGCTTCGGCGAGGGCGCAGCAGCCGAGCTATCCCCGGACGATTTCCCCATGGAAGAGGGCTGCGTCCGCGTCGCCGAGACGTTCGACCTCGACATCTTTACCCAGATGAGCGGGCTTACCTACGCTGACTTGCTGCTCCAGACCGCTACCCAAGAAGTTGAAGGTGTGCCCATCCGTCACCTCACCGCCGAGGGGCTCCTCCGTCTCAAAACCGACTCCCTCCGCCCCAAAGATCAGCTCGACGTGGCCGCGCTCCGCGCAATCCTGCGTGGCGAGCAGCCGTAACCTCCCGACTCCATGGCGACCGAACGCAAAGCCCACATCGTCTACTTCGACCCGAGCTGGCCCGGTGAGGGCGAGAGCATCCGTGCCCTCAACGCCCTCATGAACGACGGCTGGCTCCCGATCCATACGACCGGGATGGGCGGGGCCGCGACCGGCGCGCCGGCCGGTGCCGACGTGCAATCCGGCTACGCCGCCCTCGTCATCCTCCAGCGCGAGCGCGAATACGCCGTCAGCGGCTTCGGTAGCTGAGCGCGCGCACCCGAATGTATCTGTAGGGGCACGATGCATCGTGCCCCTACCCATGAACCCACCCCCGACTGTGCCCAAACGTACCGACATCCACAAGATCCTCCTCATCGGCAGCGGCCCCATCGTCATCGGGCAGGCCTGCGAATTCGACTACTCCGGCAGCCAGGCCTCGAAAGCGCTCCGCGAGGAGGGGTACGAGGTCGTCCTCGTCAACTCGAACCCGGCCACGATCATGACCGACCCGGTCATGGCGGACAAGGTCTACCTCCAAGAGCTAACGCCGAAGTCCATCAAGCGCATCGTCGAGATCGAGAAGCCCGACGCGGTCCTCCCGACGATGGGCGGGCAGACGGCGCTGAACCTCGCCGAAGTCCTCCACGAAGAGGGGTACTGGAAGAAGATGGGCGTCGACGTGATCGGCGTGGACATCGACGCGATCCGCATCACCGAAGACCGGCAGCAGTTCCGCGACCTGATGGAGCGGATCGGCATCGACCAGGCGCGGAGCAAGGTGGCGAAGAGCCTGCTCGAAGCCAAAGAGATCGCCCAGGATCTCGGGGGCGAGCCGATTGTGATCCGGCCGAGCTTCACAATGGGCGGTGCCGGCGGCGGCATCGTCTGGCGCCACGACGAGTTCGACCGCAAGGTGACGCGCGGTCTGGAGCTCTCGCCCGTCCACGAAGTCCTCATCGAAGAGTGCCTGTACGGGTGGAAGGAGTACGAGCTCGAACTGCTCCGCGACAGCGCCGAGAACGTCATCATCGTCTGCTCGATCGAGAACCTCGACCCGATGGGCGTGCACACGGGCGATAGCGTGACCGTCGCCCCGCAGCAGACGCTCACCGACAAGCAGTTCCAGCAGATGCGCGACGCCGCCATCAAGGCGATGCGCTCGATCGGGACCTTCGCGGGCGGCTGCAACATCCAGTTCGCGTTCCACCCGCAGACGGGGCGGATGGTCGTCATCGAGATCAACCCGCGCGTCTCGCGCTCCTCGGCCCTCGCGTCGAAGGCGACGGGCTATCCGATCGCCAAAGTCGCCGCCCGCCTCGCCGTCGGGTACACGCTCGACGAGCTGCCGAATGAGGTGACGGGCACGTCGGCCTGCTTCGAGCCGGCCATCGACTACGTCGTGACGAAGGTGCCGCGCTTCAACTTCGAGAAGTTCGAGGGCGTGGACGAGGAACTGACGACGCAGATGAAGGCCGTCGGCGAGGTGATGGCGATCGGGCGGACGTTCACCGAGTCGCTCCAGAAAGCGTGGCAGAGCATGGAGCTGGGCTATGCCGGGCTCGGCGCCGACCGCGAGCCGGACAGCCGGGCAGCGGTCCGCGAGCGGCTCAGCAAGTCGTATTGGGACCGCACGCTCCAGATCCGCAGCGCGTTTACGCACGGCGCGAGCGTCGAAGAGATCGCCGACATCACGAAAGTCGATCCGTGGTTCCTCTACCAGATCCGCGCCCTCGTCGAAGTCGAACGCGCCCTCGCCGAGCATCCGCTGCACGACCTCGACCGGGACCTGATGCTGCGGGCGAAGCAGCACGGCTTCTCCGACCGGCAGATCGCCTTTCTCGTGCAGGACGACGTCACCGAGCCCGACGTGCGCGACCACCGGAAGTCGCTCGGGCTGAAGCCGACGTTCCGGCTCGTCGACACGTGCGCGGGCGAGTTCGAGGCGAAGACGCCTTATTTCTACTCGACCTACGACCTCGGCGAGAACGAGAGCCCGGTGTCGGACCGGGAGAAGATCCTCATCCTCGGCTCCGGCCCGAACCGGATCGGGCAGGGCATCGAGTTCGACTACTCGTGCGTCCACGGCGTCCTCGCGACGAAGGAGATGGGCTACGAGGCGATCATGATCAACTGCAACCCCGAGACCGTCTCGACCGACTTCGACGTGGCCGACAAGCTCTACTTCGAGCCGGTCTTCTGGGAGCGCGTCTTCGACGTGATCGAGCACGAGCAGCCGACCGGGTGCATCGTCCAGCTCGGCGGGCAGACCGCCATCAAGCTCGCCGACGACATCGAGAAGCGTGGTATTCGCATCTTCGGGACGCAGTATTCGAAGATGGACCTCGCCGAAGACCGGGGCAAGTTCTCCGAGATCCTGAAGGAGCTGGAGATCCCGTCGCCGCCCTACGGCATGGCGCACGACGTGGACGAGGCCGTCGCCGTGGCCGAGCATATCGGCTACCCGATCCTGATCCGGCCGAGCTACGTCCTCGGCGGGCAGGGGATGCGCATCGCCATCAACAAAGAGGAGGTGGCGGAGTACGTCGCCGACATCCTGCGGACGATGCCGGGCAACGAGATCCTGCTCGACCTCTACCTCGAGAACGCGGTCGAGGTGGACTGCGACTGCATCTACGACGGCGACGAGCTCGAAGTCTGCGGCATCCTCCAGCACATCGAGCCCGCCGGCGTCCACTCGGGCGACTCGACGGCCGTGCTCCCGCCGTACTCGCTTTCTGACACGGTGCAGGCAACGATCCGCCGCTACACCGAGGACATTGCGCGTCGGCTCGAAGTGCGCGGGCTCATCAACGTGCAGTACGCCATCAAAGACGAGACGGTGTACGTGATCGAGGCGAACCCGCGCGCGAGCCGGACCGTCCCGTTCATCGCCAAAGCCACCGGCATCGCCTACGCCAATATCGCCACGAAGGTCATGCTCGGCGAAAAGCTCGCGACGTTCCGCGCGGCCGGTCAGATGGAGAGCACGCTGACGGGCTACGCTGTGAAAGAGCCCGTCTTCTCGTGGGAGAAATTCCCCGAGGTGCGAAAGGAGCTCGGCCCCGAGATGAAGTCCACCGGCGAGTCGATTGTGTTCGTGGACGACCTCGACGACGAGCACTTTTCGAAGCCGTACGAGATGCGCAACCTCTACCTCTCGCGCTGATGCTCTACCTCATGGCGCGCTATCTCCTCCTCTTGTTCGTCGTACTACCGCTGGCGGGGTGCGTTTCTCTCACTGGCCGCCCGCCGGACTTTGCGCCTTACTCGGTCTACGTCGAGGCCCTCGTGGCCGAACAACCAGAAGCGTTCGCCCCGTTCGTCCGTGAGGCAATGGCAGGCACCGTCATCGTAGGCGATGCACCCGCACCGCCGGGGGCGCAGTACATCGCCCGACTCCGCTCGCATCCGGCGGGGACGCACCTCCGCATCGAGCGGCGGTTGAATGAGCCGGGGTTTTACGACGGGACCCAGCTCTCGGAACTCTACCTCAAAGCTGTTCGCGCGTGGGAGGGGGACGACCGCTTCCCCGAGCCCCACCGGGCACGCTACATCCCACAGGCGAGCGCGCCGACGTGCATCACTGATACGACGGCGACCGGCCTCGCTCCACCACCCGATCCTCCAGAGCTCGAAGACGAGGAGGAGACGTTCATCGTCGTGGAGCAGCCCCCGGCGCTTGTGGGCGGCCTACGCGCACTGCAGAAACGTATTCGTTATCCCGAGCTTGCGCGGCGGAAAGGCATCGAAGGGATCGTGATGACCACATTCGTCGTCGACGAGCAGGGGAATGTGCCCTGCATCGACATCGTGAACGGCTTGCCTTACGGGATCAACGAAGAGGTACTTGCGGCCGTGCAGGACTTGGAGTTCCGGCCTGGTACGCAGCGGGGGGAACCGGTGAAGGTGCGGTTTTCCCTCCCGGTGAAGTTCCGCCTCCGCTAGGGCGCACCCACCTAGTCTTACCCTACGTGATCCGCAACTCCCTCAGCCGAAAAGAAAAAAGGCGTGGAGCGAGACGATGTGTCCGCTCCACGCCTTCGAAATGTGGGGGAGGAGCGGGGCTTAGCCCGCTGCGGCGAGTTCGCCGTCGAAGAGGTGGTCGTAGACGTCGTCCTCAGTGAAGGTGAGGGCGCCGTCGAAGGAGAGGATGGGATTCCGCACGAGGCGGTAGAAGGTGTACGGCGTGGCGGCGGCGACGAGCGCCACCCAGAAAGCACGCTGGTAGATCGAGGGGATAGGCATGGTCATAGTCAGGATGATTGACACGATGCGGCATATATTCCGCAATGCGGCATTGGTTCTGCGCGCCATGTTAAGTATGTGTGCTGTTTTCCCTCCGGTCCACCGTTGCGCACTGGACTCGCGGACCGGTATTCTTGGACTCCCTCTCACCCTTGCTCCTCGTCCCCTATGGCTGCCCCTCAATATTGGACCCCCGAGTTCGTCGAGGCGTTCGTCGAAGCGATGAACGACGATGCCGACTTCCAAAAGACGGCGGGCTCGTTCTCGAACACGATCATCTTCCGCTGCCTCGATCACCCGACCGGGCAGGACATCGAAGCCGCCTACACCTTCGAGGACGGTGAGGTGACGGATGTCCAACTCTGGATGGAAGACGCCGGCTCGGACGATTTTCGCGACGACCCGTTCGACAAATCCGCAGCCCTCGCCCGCGCGACGGCGCCGTACCGTATCTGGGTCAAGCTCGACAAAGGGGAGATGACGCCGCTCGGTGCGCTGACCTCGCCTGACTACGTGATCGAAGGCCCGAAGCTCAAAATCATGTCGAACATGGGCGTGCTCAACGGCATGGGCGACGTCGCCTCCCACGTCGAGAAGACGTATTAGCCGCCGCACATTCTCTCAGCAGCCTCCTATCCAGCCCCCTCCCGTCATGGCCGAGAAGAAGAAAGTCACGATTGTCACGAAAAAGAAGAAGAGCAGCGGCGCCGCCGATGCGTCGAGCCCAAAGCCGGGGGCGAAGGCCGCGCCCGGCACGAAGAAGAAGGCCTCGAAGAAGTCCGGCCTCCTCGGGCTGCCGAGCCTGCCCGACCTGCTGGACTTCCCCGCCGGCCTCGCCGACAGCGCGCGCGAGGTGTGGATGGCGGGCATCGGCGCGCTCTCGACCGTCGAGGAGATGGGGGCTGAACTGTTCGACCAACTCGTCAAGAAAGGGGAGAATTGGGAACAGGAGAGCCGCAAAATGCTGACGTCGGCGACGAAGCAGGCGGGGGCCGCCGTCGAAGGCGCGCGCGCTACGGCCGAGAATCTGAGCCAGAAGCCCCTCGCGTGGAGCAGCGCCGTCGAAGCCCAAGTCGAACGCCTCGTCGAAGAGTCGATCGAGGGCGTGCTGCACCGGATGAACGTGCCGACGCACGACGAGGTGCAGGACCTGATCGGCCGCGTGAGTGCGCTCTCAGGAAAGGTGGACGCGCTCTCGGCCCGGCTCAAGCTCGAGAAAGCCGACCGGGCGACGGCGAAGCCTGCCGCTGCGACGAAGCCCGCCGATTCCGTGAGTGCGACGACGTTCCACGTCGTCCCGCATGACGAGGGCTGGGCGGTGGAGAAGGAAGGCGCGAGCCGTGCGACGAGCGTCCACAGCGTCAAAGCCGAAGCCGTGACGGCAGGCCGCGAGCGGGCGAAGGCCGGGGCATCGGGACGCCTCATCATTCACCGTCAGGACGGCACGATCCAGGATTCGTTCAGCTACGGCGAGTAGCGGGACGTGTGGACGTGTGGACGTGTGGACGTGTGGACGTGTGGACGTGTGGACGTGTGGACGTGTGGACGTGTGGACGTGTGGACGTGTGGACGTGTGGACGTGTGGACGTAAGCTTGGAAAGCTACTGAGGCCGTTGCATTCTCTGTCCTCTGTCCTCAGCCGCCGAACTCGTCCCCGAGCGCTTCAAGCTCCGCGTGGACGCCCGCCACGATCGCGTTCGGGTCGGGCGCCATGCGGGCGTCCGTCGCGATGCCGAGGAGCACCTCGTCGGCGTAGCTGATGATGCTGACGCCGAGGCCGATGTCACCGGCGCGCGGGACCCAGAACATGAGGCGGCTGATCGGGTTGCCGAGGAAGTGGAGCCGCTCGCGCGGACCTGGCACGTTCGTCATCACCGCCGACACCTTCGAACTGAGGATGTCGACGACCTGCTCGTGGAGGAACTCCGGTCCCGCACCGATGGCCTGCAGGATGCCGAACGCCACGCCGGGCTCGGCCGAGCTCTTGAGCATGTCCATTCGGCGCTTTACTTCGAGCAGCCGCGCGCGGGCATCGACGATGCCGACGGGGAGGGAGAGGAAGGCGAGGCCGAACACGTTCCCGAGGTCGAAGGCCCGCTCGAAGGGGCGGAGGTTTACCGGGATGGCGGCACGTACCTCCACGCCCGCCGTCGGCTCGTTGTGGTCGTCGAGGTAGCGCCGGAGGCCGCCGGCGACGGCGGCGAGGAGCACGTCGTTCACCTTCGCCCCACTGCCGTGGCCGATGGCTTTGACGTGGTCGAGCGGGATCGGCTGGGACCACGCGGCGCGCTTCACGACCCCGGCGGGGGCCTTGAAGCGCGTCGGGGAGTCGCTCGACATGAGCGCGATCTTGCTGGCGGCGGCCCCGGCGCTCATCCCCTGCTTCGCCCATTCGAGGGCTTTGCCGGGGTGCTGCACGAGGTCGAGGCTCCCGGTCACGATGGAGCCCGCGGCCCGGCCCACCTGGCTGACGGCCTTCCCGACGGGCCGGACGAGGCGACTCATAAGGCTGCGATTGGAGGGGTCGCGGCCGTAGCTCGGCGTCGCGCGCGTCGGGTCGAACACCTCATCGGCGAGGGAGATGAGGACGTGGATCAGCGCGATGCCGTCGCCGATGCAGTGGTGCAAGCGGCCCACGAGGGCACTGCCGCCATCGTAGTCCTCGACGAGGTGGAACTGCCACGGCGGCTTCGAGAAGTCGAGCGGGCTCCCCATCAGGTCGCTGACGAGCTCTTCGAGAGAGGTCTTCTTATGCGGCTCGGCGAGGCCGACGCGGTGGACGTGCGCGTCGATGTCGAAGTGGGGGTCCTCCTCCCACGTGGCCGTCCCGTCCCGGTGCACGACGCGCTGCCGGAACCGGTCGAAGATCAGCAGGCGCTCTTCGAGGAGCAGCTTGAGTTCCTCCAGCGTCATCGGCTGGCTGAATCCGAGTAGGCCCGTGATCGTCATCGGGTTGACGGGGGTCTCCATGCGGAGCCAGGCTACGTCGGCCGCGCCGAGCTGTTGCTTCTTCGCCATGCGGATCGGGGAGTGGGGGCGGGTCAGTGGGAAAGGAGAAGGTAGGGCAGCGGCGGCGAGGAAGGGAGAGCGGGGACGGCCGGCATGCGGGGGCACATGTCCGGAATAGGGACGGATTGGGTGGAAATCTCTCGTGAACGGTTACAAAAGGTAATTGTAATGACGCTGCCTCTTCGGACGATCAAAGGAGCAACGATAACTATCCGGTTTTTTCTGAACGGAATCGGGTCAGGCCATTGAAAAACAAGGCTTGGCTTACCCGTTGCTCAGGAGGATGCCAGCAGGGGCGCTCGGACATGTGACCCCATCGCTACTGAGGGTCGCCTCGCGATCCCGATTTCCCCACCCATCGACGTGTCCTTCTCCTTACCCTACCTGAGGTTCACCATGCGCGTTACCGCTTTCTTTGCCCTCCTCGTTCTGTGCACCGGGCTCGCCACGACGGCGCAGGCCCAATCCGATGCCCAAGACGTCACGATCGTCGTGCCCTCCGTCAACGCGTTCGAAATCCCGACCAACGCCGTGACGATCACGGTGGTAGCCCCCGCCGCCGGTCAGCAGACGGGGACCGGCAGCAATGCCAGCACGGGGTACAACCTCACGACGAACAACTCGAGCATGAAGATCACCGGGCAACTCGACGCCCTGTACCCCACCGGGATCTCGCTCCAAGTCCTCCTCGGGACGCCGACCGCTTCGAGCGGCGGCTCGGCAGGCACGACGACGCAGACGACCCTCTCGACGTCCGCCCAGGACCTCATCACCGGCATCAGCCGGGCGTATGGCTCGAACGTCACGATCGGCTACACCGCCAGCGCTACGGCCGGGGCCGTCCCGAACGCCGGGGTGACGCAGACGGTGACCTATACCCTCACCAACTGAGTGTGATGGCGGGGCTCGCGGGATGGTCCGCGAGCGCCGCTCCCTTTTTGTCGTCGCCGCCAACGACGCAGTCATGGTTGACCTTAAAGGCCCGCCGCGGCCTTCGTTCTTCACCGCCGCGGCCCTTCTCCTCCTCGTCCTCGCTCCCGCTCCGCACGCGCAGTCTATGCTGCTGATCGGCGGGCCGATCGAGCTCTACGTCGACGGGTCGACGATGGAGGCGGGCCAGTCCGTCGACTCCGATGCGACGACGCTGATCTTCTGGGAAGGACGCCAGCGGCCGAAAAAAATCACGGTCGAGACGAGTGCGCCGGGACAGGTGTACGGGCTGACCACGGAACTCGTCTTCGTCCTCGGGGAGGGGGTGCCGCAGGGCACGGTGGACCTCGTGGACGGGATGTTCCCCCAGGACTACGTGCGCAACATCAGGAATAAGAAGGAAGGGTTCGGCCTCATCCGGTACACGGCGCGGGTCGCGCCAGGCCAGGGGGCCGGCGAAGACGTCCACACCGTCATCTACACGCTGATCGACCAATGACCGCGACGCTCCGCCCCATCGCGCTGACCGCTTTCGCCCTCGCGCTCGCGTGGTCCGCCCTCCCCGCCGCTGCCCAAGTGGTGGTGAGGAGCCCGCTCTCCGACGACCGGACCGTGCCGCCGGGCGAGGTCTACGAGGGGACGATCGTCGTGGCGAATACCACGGACGAGGTCCAACAGGCCAAGGTCTACCAGACCGACTACTCCTTCCATGCCGACGGGAGCAACCGCTACGACGCGCCGGGCTCCAGCCCGCGTTCGAACGCAGGGTGGATCGAGTTCGGCCCGCGCGCCGTGACGCTCGCGCCCGGCGAGACGATCCAGGTCCAGTACCGCGTGACGGTCCCGGCGGAGGCGGACGGTCAGGCCCCGGCCGGGACGTACTGGAGCATGCTGATGGTGGAGGGCATCCCGCGCAACTCCGCCGAGTCCACGCTCGGCGACGACACGACACCGCAGTACGGCGTGCGGCAGGTGACGCGCTACGGCGTGCAGATCGCCACGCACCTCCTCGGGAGCGAGCGGCCCACGATCGGGTTCCAGCAGGTCCGGCTCCAGACGAGCGAGAGCGGCGGGCGCGTGCTGGAGGTCGACCTCGAAAACCAGGGCGACCTCTTCACCCGGTCCACGCTGTGGGTCGAGCTGTACGCGCAGGACGGGACGGCGCAGGGCCGCCGCGACGGCACCTCGACGCGGATCTACCCCGGCACGTCCGTCCGCCAGCAGATCGACCTCTCCGACCTCACGCCGGGGCAGTACGAAGCGCTCATCGTCGTGGACTCGGGCGAGGAGAACGTCGTCGGCGCTCAGTACACCCTCGAGCTGTAGCGGCCGATGCAGGGAGTCCCCCGCCATAGCGCCCTGCTCCTCCCGCTAGCTTGCCGAATCGGTCTCGTCGCCCTGCTCGTGGGAGTCAGCCCGCCCGCCCGAGCGGACGGCGACACCGAGCGTCCGGTCCGCATCGAGCCGGTGGGCGCGGGCGCGGCCGAGGCGTCGCCGGGGGAGATCATATCGGCGGCGTTCCTGCTGACGAACCCCTCGCCCGAGCGACGCGCGGTGCGGATGAACGTGGAGTTGCCGGCGGGCTGGTCGCTGCTGTTCCAGGCCCCGGTGACGGCGCTGAAGCCGAACGAGCGGGTGACCCGGTTGCTGAGCTTCCGCGTGCCGAGCCAAACGGCACCGGGGCGCTACGAGGTCCGCCTGCGGGTGACGTCGGATGAGGAGGCCTTTCAACCGGGCGAGGGGGCGATGACGGTCCACGTGCGAGCGACGCGCGCCGTCGAGATCACGGCGCTCGGCGCTCCATCGGTCATGCCGGCCGGCGGAGCCTACGACACGCGATTCTTCGTGACGAACGGGGGCAACACGCGGGTGCACCTCCGGCTGGAAGCGCGGGCGCAGGGGGACGCCCTCGAGATGGACGAGCCCTCGATCGTACTCGACGCAGGCGCCTCGCAGATCGTGACCGTGCGCGCCGAGATCCCGAGCGAGGGACGCAGCCGACGGCACCGTGTCCACCTCGTCGCCTTCGTCGGGGACGAAGAGGTGGCCGAGGTCGGGGTGAGCACCGAGGTCATGCCGTCGGGACGGAGGCCGGAAAGCGGCGGCGGGTATCCCGTCGAAGCGACCCTGCTGCTGGGGGGGGAGCGCGGCGGGATCGGCCCGCAGCTCCAGATCGTGTCGGGGCTGCCGAAGGACCCAGAACTGGCCCGCGTCGACTTCCTGCTCCGCACGCCGAGCGCGCAGCCGTCGTCGTCCTACGTCATGCGCGACGAGTACCGGGTTCGGTACGCGAGCGAACGCCTCGGCCTCCGCTTCGGCGACAACGTCTACGCCCTCTCGGCACTGACGGAGTCGGGGCGCTACGGCTTCGGCGGCGGGGCTGAGTACCGGACGCCGAGCCGAACAGTCGGCGCGTACTACCAGCAGAGCCGGTTACCGGGTGTCGACGAAGCACAGGCGGGGCTGCACGTCGAGCAGGCCGTGGCCGAGGGGAGCCACGTCGGGCTCAACCTGCTGAGCGCTGGGGGCTTTCGCGGTGGCGACGTGGCCTCAGTGGAGGGCCGGTACGTGCCGTACGTCAATGCGGAGGTGGAGGCGGAGGTCGGCGTGAGCACGGGTCGGGGGCGGGCCGTCGCGCTTCGGTTCGGCGGCGGCGATCCGCGCTTCCGCTACGAGACGCGCTTCGTCCGCTCCACGCCGGAATACGTCGGCACGCTTCGCGGGACGGCGCTGCACTCCGTCGCCGCGTCGGGGCAGCCGCTCGGCTGGCTCCAGGTCGAGGGGGCGTGGCGCGACCAGCGCCGGCAGTATCGCGCGTTCGACGGCGCGGCGTCGTCTGAGCGCGGCGAGGCCTACGGCCAACTCGGCGCTCGGCTCCTCGGTCGGCTCTTCGACCGGCATACGTCCCTGTTCGTCTCGGCGCACCGACGGAAGCTCGATGTCCGCTCGCCCAGCCAGCGCACCGAGCAGATGGAGCGCGGCCTCCAGGTCCGCGCGGGCTTCGACCCGCACCGCCTCCTCACCCTGCGCGGCGGGTTCGAAGCGGGGCAGACCCGGCTCAGCGAGCAGCATGAGGCGAGGCCGTACTACCGGCTCAGCGCACAGACGCGCGTGAACGTCGAGGCATACGTCGCCAGCCTCGGCGTGGAGCACGTGCGCGGGGTGGAGATTTACACGGCGCGCGAGCAGCGGCGGTGGCAGCTGTCGACCCACATCGGCGCGCGCGTCGGCCGGACCCGCATCGGATCGGAGGTGTATTTCAACCTCGACCAGAGCCGGGGGGACTCCCGGTTCGTCGTGGCGCAGTTCCGGGCCGATCACGAGTTCGAGATCGGGCACAGGCTATCGATCTACAGCCGGTTTAGCGAAGCGGGGTCGAGGAGCGGAATCGTGCCGCAGTACGCGTTCAGCTACACCGTCCCTCTCGGCCTGCCCATAGGACGGGCCTCTCGACGGGCGCCCATCGTCGGGGAAGTGTTTGATGCGGCGACGAGAGCGCCGGTGGAGGGGGCGCTCCTCTACCTCGGCGACGCCGTGGCCGTGACCGACGCGCGCGGCGCCTTCGAACTCCCCGCGCCGGAGCCCGGCACCCACTACCTCCGCGTCGATCCTGCCAGCATCCGGTTCGACCGCACGACGGTACATGAGATGCCGATGGCGATCGACGTAGGGGAGGAGGGAGGCGGGATTCCGCTGCTGATCCCCGTCGTCGAGAGCGGCTCGATCGAGGGGCAGGTCGTGGCGCGGACGCCGGAGCGCGCGGCCTCCGACAGCGTGTCCGAGGTGCAGCTCGCGAACATGGTGCTCGAAGCATCCGACGGGAACGGCCGCTACCGGACGATCACGGACCGCGAGGGACGGTTCCTCTTCACGGATCTCCGGCCTGGCCCGTGGCGCGTCCGCGTCGTCCACGCCCAACTCCCCGAGCGGCATTATGTAGAGCGGGAGGAGGTGGAAGTCCTCGTGGTTTCGGGACGACGGTCGACGGCCGTGTTCGAGGTACGGGAGCGGCAGCGCACGATCGATGTGATCCGCTCCGGCGTGCTCCGCGCGAACTGACGGGGATGCGGGCGGCGGGGAGCAGGAGACCGCTGCTGTTATTGCGTGGCGGAGGAAGGGCCTCGCGTGAGTCTGTACGCACCGGCCTGCACCCGAATCTGTTATTGGGACACGGGCGGGCTTGACCCGCGGCGAGCGACGCCCTATCTTCGGATCACCTCATGCCGCCGGAGACGGAGCCGCGTTCGCGAGCGAGCCTCCGCAGTCGCGACAACGAAAAGCCTGGCCCTCCCGGTCGGGCTTTTCGGTCCCACGGGTCTGGGCTGTGAGGCAGGGGAAGGCGTTGCGGATAAGGGGTTGTGGATAACGCTCTCGATATGTTGTGCATAACTCGGTAGCACAACGACTTGACTTCCCGCTCCGGGCGCGCTTAATTGGACGTAGTGCTTTCGGGCACAGCGCCTCCGGGCGCGAAACGTTCCTTGACGCGACTGAAGTTCTCCAGGCTGCATGAGGTCGCCGGCGCGGTCTGGCGAGGACACGGCGCCGCTCCGATTCCCGACTCTTCGTTTCTCCCGCGAGAAACGGGGCAGCTCGGACGCACGGAGTGGGCTGCCAGGTAAGTCCGCCGTCTCAACCTCACCCAACCGGGTGCCCGGTCCTACCGGGCGGAAGAGATGCGTGGCAGACGCCTCGCCGGGGTGAATTCGTTCACACCCACGTCGGAGAAAATGTGTCTGGGCAGCCGTTGATCGATCGTTGTGCACTAGCGCAGCGGACGGTTAACGACACCACAGTTCGACTCCGTCGTTCTGTGCGTGTGCTGCAGCACGCGGAACCACGCCGGGCAGGCAGCGATGCCTCCCGACCGTGCGGTTCGGTGCAAGAACCAGCCTGCTACTCTGTCCCGTAGCGATCGGGTGCGGCCTGACGGCCCATACCCCCTGATCGATGCGGTCGCGGCCTTCGGGCCGCCATTGAGGCTTTCGAGCCGATGGGGGAAGGGCTGTCGCGTCAGGAACCCTTTTGGCGGGCCGGCACCTCGGGTGCCGGCCCGCTACTTGTTTGTGCGACCTCCATCGAACGGGCGCGGGTGGCATGGGACCGGCGGAGGAACGTCGGCGCACCCGCGCAGGTGTCAACGGAACGCGGTACCGCCCGTATCTTCGATGCCGCTCACCTCTCCTCTCTCGCCCCGCTATGGCGCTCGCTCGCGAAGGCTTCCTCATCATCGCCGCCGTCCTGGCGCTCGCGGCGCTCTGCGTGGCGGCGGGCCTGTGGGTCGGCGGCATCGTCGGCGGTGTGCTCATCGCCATCGGAGGCGTCTCGCTCGGCTTTACGCTGTGGTTCTTCCGCGATCCGAAGCGGTTTCCGCCTGAGGGGGCGAGCACGCTGATCCTCTCGCCCGCCGACGGGAAGGTGATCGAGATCGTCGAGGAAGAGGAGCCGCTCTACCTCCGCGAGAAAGCGCGCCGGCTCTCCATCTTCCTCTCACCCCTCAACGTCCACGTCAACCGGGTCCCGATCGACGGCGTCGTCGAGTACGAGAACTACTATGCGGGCGAGTACCTCGTGGCGTGGCACCCGAAGGCGAGCACGCTCAACGAGCGCTCCGAGGTCGGCATGCGGCACCCGAGCGGCGTGCCCGTTCTCTTCAAGCAGATCGCGGGCGCGGTCGCGCGGCGGATCGTCTGCTACGCCAAAGTCGGCGAGGAGTACGAGGCCGGTGACCGCTACGGGATCGTGAAGTTCGGCTCGCGGATGGACGTGATCGCGCCGCTCGACGTCGCGTTCTCTGCCCAGATCGGCGACCGGGTGGCGGGGGGCGAGACCGTGATCGGCACGATCCCGGCGCACCGTCTCGTACCCGCATCGCCGTCCACCCCTGACTCCCAACGCTGATGGCTACGCCGCCCCCTGCCGGTTCGAGTAAGCGACTGCGTCGCCGCCGCGACCGCGTGCGCCGCCCGCGCATCTCGCGCGTGGCCGTCCCGTCGTTCTTCACGCTGATGAACCTGCTCAGCGGGTTCTTCGCCATCATCAGCACGGCCGAAGGCGAGTTCGAGAAGGCGGCGTGGCTCATCGTCGCTGCCGGGCTCTTCGACGCGCTCGACGGGATGATGGCGCGGATCGCGAACGCCGTCAGCATGTTCGGCGTCGAACTCGACTCGCTCGCCGACGTGGTCTCGTTCGGCGTGGCGCCGGCGTTCCTGCTCTACGAGTTCGGGCTCGACCGGCTCGGCCTCTTCGGCGTCGTCATCGCCTCGCTCCCCGCGCTGTGCGGGGCCGTGCGGCTCGCCCGGTTCAACGTCGAGTTCGAGGGCGAGAAGAAGGATTACTTCTCCGGCCTCCCGATCCCGGTGCAGGCCACGTTCGTCGTCGCGTTCATCCTCGTTTTCAACGACGGCCGGTGGTTCGAGGGCTTCGAGTGGGGCCGCGCCTCCATCCTCATCCCGATGGTCGTCGTGCTCTCCGTGTTGATGGTCTCGACGGTCCCCTTCGACGCGCTCCCGACGCCGACGCCGCGCTACCTCCGGTCGCATCCGAAGAAGGCCCTCGCGCTCCTCATCGCGATCGTGCTCGTGGTGGCGCTCCAGGAAGTGGGCATCTTCATCACCCTCGCGGCGTACCTCGCCTACGGCATCGGCCGCGCGCTACGCTGGGCCTTCCGAACTGCTTACGAGGAAGACGACGACGAAGACGCATCGCACCCCGCCTCCATCGAAGCCTGACGCAAACCATGTTTAAAGCCACCGTCCGCATCACACTCCGCCCTTCCATCCTCGACCCGCAAGGGAAGGCCATTCACCACGCCCTCCACAGCCTCGGCTACGCCGCCGTCGGTGACGTCCGCGCGGGCAAGCTCATCGAGCTTCAAATCGACACGGAGGATCGGGCCGAGGCCGAGCGCATCGCGGTCGAGGCGAGCCAGAAGCTGCTCGCGAACGAGGTGATGGAGGACTTCGTCGTCGAGGTCGAGCCCGTCGCGAAGGCCGTGGCGTGAGTCCGCCCCCCGCCCGAACCCCCGTGATGCGTTCCGCAGCCCCTATGCCTATCGCCGGCCCCGCCGCGCCGCCTCGCTCCGTGCCGACCCCGGCGGCGCCGGACGTGGCGGTGGAGGAACTCGAAGAGACGGAGGAGCGCATCACGACGCCGTGGCGCGTGATCCTCTACAACGACGAGATCCACTCGTTCGACGAGGTCATCTTCCAACTCATCAAGGCCACAGGCTGCTCTGTCGCACAGGCGGAGGGGCACGCGTGGACGGTCCACACGAAGGGGAAGGACCGCGTCTACGAGGGCGAGTTCGAGGACTGCTTCCGCGTGCAGGGCATCCTCCGCGAGATCCAGCTCGTCACCGAGATCGAGGGGTAGAGGTTGGGGGCGGTGGGTTCGAGGTCGTACGGATTTGGACTCTCAACGTCAGGGTGTCCGCCTTCGTCGAGGCGTGCCTCATCGTCGTAGAGACGCAACATGTTGCGTCTCTACGACGGTCGAGCCCGAGGCTATCCTGACACCGATAGAACGAATCCGTTTGATCAGTTGAGGAAGGGCATCGCCGCCCCTCCACGCCCTTCTACCACCGGCACGAGAGGGTACGAAACCCAACCCCGAATCCCTACCGCATCAGCAGGTAGCTCAGCTTGACGAGGAACACGTTCTCCGGGTAGAGCCGGAACGCGTCGCCGAGCTGCGTGAATGTTGGCGTGGCGAAGGGAGAGGCAGTGCCGTCGTCGAAGAAGCGGACGGCGTTGTCCTCGCCAAGGCGGGTGTGGCTCCACACGACGAAGAGGGTCGATCCCGGCCGGTACTCCCACCGGAGGACGGCGTTCGAGAGGAGCGACTCGACGGCGAAGTCGCGGCGCTTGGGGTAGGCGGCGAGCGGGCGGAGGTCGTCGGGGGCGGCGAGGAGCTGGAAGTCGCGGTAGCGGCCGCGCGCGGCGAAGAGCTGCGAGTAGAGCTGGAGCGAGAGGTTCGGCCGGAACGTGACGCTCGTGCGGAGGGCGAGGTCGAGCGTGCGCGTGTCGCGGGCGCCGAAGACGGGCAGATAGTATTGGCCGAGCACCCCGCCGTGCGTCGGGATGCCGTCGAAAAGCGGGTTGAGCGTCGCGTCGCCGAACGGAAGGAAGCCACGGACCTCGCCCGGCGGGCCGGTGACGTCCCCGACGCCGAGGCCGCTTTCGGTGCGGAGGAACGATTCGTTCGCCGCCCACGCGACGAATCCGTCGTTCGAGGCGTACTCCGCGTTGAGCGAGAGGTCGAGCCGGTCGCTCGCGTTCCAGTCCACCTCAATCTCGGCCCGCCACCCGAGCCCGCCCTGCTCCTGCCACGAGAGGCCTGCCTCCTGCTCGAGCTGGAAGCGGCGGCGCGAGTCGGTCGCGTACCCCGCGTAGACGCCGCCCGAACGCCGGTTGCGGAGGAGCCCGAGCCCGCGCGTCTCCCGCACGTCGAACCCGCCGAGCCCGCCGATCTGCCCGCCCACCTCGACTTCGCTGAACGACTTTAGCTCGGCATTCGCGGAGCCGGACGCATTGAAGCCGCGGTTGGTGAGGTCGGTGTAGCGCCACGTCTGATCGCCGAAGAGGCTGAGCCGGACGCGGCGGAACGGCCCGAGCGGCTCGCCGCCGTTGAGGTAGGTCCCGCCGCCGACGCCGAGACGGACGAGGTCGTTCTCGCGGAGGCGGCCGAGGTCGTTCGCCCGGAAGTCGTCGGAGTAGACGCGGAGCCCGGAGCCCCACGTCGTGTTGCCGCGGATCTTGTCGAGGCCGGTGTAGACGGCGAAGCCGGTCTCGCTCGGGACCGTGCTTGCCGAGGTGGCCGCGTCGCGGTAGCTGAGGGTGGCTGCGCCGTCCCACCGATACGTCCCGTTGCCGACGCGGACGTCCCAATCGCCCCCGCCGAGGAGCGCCCGCGCCCCACGGAGGGCTTGGTCGGAGCCGAGCTCGTCCGTGTACGTCAGCCCGAGGCCGACGGCGGAGCGCGCGCCGAATTCCTGCTTCGCGCGGGCGACGCCGAAGAACCGGGCGGGGGAGAAGGCGTCGCCGGTGAGCGCGGCGAGGCCGCCGCCGGAGAGGCCGCCCGACGTTCGGCCGGTCAGCTTGGCCGCGCCGATGATCGGGTCCGCCGCGCCGATCCGCCGGGTGTAGAGCAAGCGTCCGTCGCGCCCGCTGTCGATCGTGTAATCGAAGATCGCGGTGCCTTCGAGGAAGAACGGGCGGCGCTCAGAGAAGAACGTCTCGAACGTCGAGAGGTTGAGCTCGGCCGGGTCGGCGTCGACCTGGCCGAAGTCCGGGTTGATGGTGGCGTCGAGGATGAGGTTTGAGGCGAGGCCGACTTTGAGGTCAGCCCCGAGGTCGGCGCCGAGCGTGGCGTCGCCGGTGCCGGGCCGGTCGGCGCGCTCGAACGTGCGGGCGCGCGAGAGGGTGTAGGGGCGGAGCTGGAGCGTGCGGCGCGGGGCGATCCCGCGGAGCCCTTCGAGCCGGCCGGCGATAAAGCCCGTGCCCTCCTCACCGCGCGTGACGGGCTGCCAGAACACCTCTTCGCTCCGGCGCGGGATCGTCCGTTGGAACTGGATGCCCCACGTTTGCTCCGACGCCTGCGAGAACCGGAGCATCGAGTACGGGATCGCGAGCTCGGCGACCCACCCCTCAGGCGTGACGCGGACGGCCGAGTCCCACACGGCGTCCCACGAGTCGTCCGAACTCGTCTCGGTCTGGACGGCGTCGATCTGCACGCCGGCCGCCGTGACGGCAAAGCGATACGCCGACTTCTGGTCGAGGTAGCCGTCGATCCCGACGACGAAGAGGGCCGCGCCGCCGTCGGTGTCGCGGCGGCTGAGCGGGCGGCGAATCCGCTCCGGCTCCGGGTCCGCCATCACCGCGCCGACGTAGAGCGCGTTCGGGCCGTAGAGCACGCGGACCGTGGTGCCGAACGAGGCGGGCGCGCCCTCGTTCGGCTCGAACTGGACGAAGTCCGTCGCCGTGTCCGCGCCGTCCCACGCCGGCTCGTCGAGCCGTCCGTCGATGGTGAGCGCGCCCGTCGTGGGCGCGGCGGTGAGGGTGCGCGGCTCCGTATCGGTGGAGGGAGCAGGTGTGGGCAGCGAGGCCGCGACGAGGGCGGCGAGAAGCAGGGAAAACGGCATCGCGAAAGATACCGGCGGGGGCACCCGACGGCCGGGCGGCGGTACCTTCGGCGTCGTGAAATCGCCGTAGAATGATCCCGCCCGATCCCGATACCTTCCGCACGATCGGCCGCCCCGCGCTCGCCGAGCCGCCAAAAACGAAGGGCTCGCGCTTCATCGGCGAGGCCTTCCCGGCCGCGACCGAAGCCGAGGCCGAAGCCCACCTCGACGCCGTCCGCAAGCGCGAGCACGCGGCGACGCACTGGTGCTGGGCGTGGCGGCTCGGGCGCGAGGGCGACACCTTCCGCTCGGGTGACGACGGCGAGCCGAGCGGGAGCGCCGGCGCCCCGATCCTCCGGCAGATCGACGCGCGCGAGCTGACGAATACGGTCGTCGTGGTGACGCGGTACTACGGCGGGACGAAGCTCGGCGTCGGCGGGCTCGTCCGCGCCTACGGCGAGGCGGCCTCCGCCGTGCTCGACGCGGCGCGCATCGTCGAGCGCGTGATCCGCGTGGCCGTCCGCCTTCGCTTCGCCTACGACGACACCTCGCCCGCGATGCACACCGTCAGCCGGTTCGACGCCGAGATCGCCGAGCAGCATTACACCGACGACACGGAACTCGTCGTCCGTGTCCGCCGCTCCGAGGCCGAGGCGCTGCAGACCGCGTTCGTCGACGCGCTCGGCGGGCGCGGGACGGTGACGCTCGACGGCTCATGACAGGCAAGCTGTCAGCAGCGCCGCCGAACCTGCGGCATCGTTCCCCTTCCACTCGACCGGTCGAACCCATGACTCCCATCCGCGGCATCGGCGGCATCTTCCTCTACGCCCGCGATCCCCAGGCCCTCGCCGCCTGGTACCAGCGCCACCTCGGCATCGAGATCGTCACGTATGCCGAGGGCGCCAACTACGCCCACGAGTTCGCGTGGGACGAGACGCCGGAGGGCGGCACGCGCGACTTCCGGCGCAACACGACGTGGGCGATCCTGCAGGCATCGGACGAGCAGGCGAACGCCGTCCCGCGCACGGTCGTGAACTACCACGTCAACGACCTACCGGGCCTGCTCGACCGGCTGCGCGCGCAGGGCGTCGAAATCACGAAGACCGAAGACTATGACTACGGCCGGTTCGCGTATGTCACCGACCCTGAGGGGCATCGGATCGAGCTGTACGAGGCCGCGGCGGGGCCGGGCTGAACCCGCCGCGCGTGACCGGCGGTGAGGATCAGGCCCCGGCCTGCGGGGTATGCTGAAGCGAACCCAACGCCGCTGCCATGTCGCTCCGCCTGTCTGCCCTCGCGCTCGTCCTCTCCTTCGCCGCCTGCCACTCGCCGGATCAAACCGAGCCCGCCGTGCCCGTCCGCGCCGCCGCCTTCGACGACGCGGCCGACGACCTCGGTGTGCCCGCCGACTCGTTCGCCGCGTACTGGTACCAGGGCCTCGCCGAGATCACGAGCTACGACCTGGAACAGGCGCGCTACGGTGAGGTCCACCCCGGCGAGGCCGTGCTGATCTTCGTCACCGAGCCGTTCCTCGAAGCCGAGCAGGTGAAGGCCGACGACCCGAACGCCGACGGCGCGGTGACGGTGCTGAAGATGAACGCGACGCGGACCTTCCTCACCGGCGTCTACCCGTATTCGATGATGACGTCGGTCTTCACGCCCGTCCAGCGCAACCAGCACGGCCCGACGATGAAGGTGACGACGAGCTCGCAGGAGTGGTGCGGGCACACGTTCACCCAGCTCAACCGCATCGCCGAGGGCTACCGGCTCCAACTCTTCTCCTACTTCGAGGGCGAGGGCGATCAGGACCGCACGCTCGGCGCGCCCCTCGAAGACGGCCTCTGGACGCTCCTCCGCCTCAACCCCGACGCCCTCCCAACCGGCGCCATGACTCTCGTCCCCGGCACGATCTATCAGCGCCTGAGCCACCTCGACCTGGAGCCCCACGCCGCGACAGCGACGCTCACCGATGCGGGCGCGGGGCTGCGGACGTACACGCTTACCTACCCTGACCTCGACCGGACGCTCGCGATTACGTTCTCCGCAGCCTTCCCGCACACGGTCGAGGGGTGGACGGAGACATATCGCTCCGGCTTCGGTGCGAACGCGCAGACGCTCACCACGACGGCGACGCGACGCGCGCGCGAGATGCTGGCGTACTGGTCGCTCAACAGCCGCGCCGACGTGCCGCGCCGCGAAGCGCTCGGGCTCGACAGCTAGCGGGGCGTCAGATGCTGGCGAAGCCTACCGAAAGCGCGATGAGCCACTGCGCGGCGAAGTACGTGCTGAGCACGGCGGGCTGTGCCATGCGAAACGGCCGGACGAACCGGTTAAACGCGAGGAGGGAGTCGGAGACGACGAAGAGGGCAGCACCGGTGAGGGCGGCGAGCGTCTCCGCCGTGTGCAGCGCGAGGTGCTGCTCGGCGGCCTGCCAGCCCATGACGAGGAGCGCGGCGGCGTAGAGGAGGACCGGCCCGCCGAGCCGTCCGAGGTGCGGCCACAGCACGCGGAGCAGCACGGCGCCGTAGAGGAGGAAAGGGAGGAGCGCCCACGCCGACATCGCGGAGCCCGCCGCGGGGTGGAAAGCCGCGATGTACAACAGGTGGGCGACGAGGAAGCTGGCGAGCCCGGCGATGAACCGGTCCGACGGCAGCATGAGGAAAACGTCGCCCGCCAGCGAAAAGAGCAGCCCGAGCACCACGAAGGTTTGATAGACCGAGGAGACGGGCGACGGCGTGGCGAGCGCCAGCACCAGAATCAGCGTCGTGGCGAGTGGCTTGAAGACGTACACCTTTTGGCGGTGGCCGCGCGCCTCCGCGCGGAGCAGCAGCACGGTGGAGGCGAGCACGAGGAGGCTGAGCACGAGCGGCATGCGAGGCGGGCGGCGAAGCGGGAGGGCGGGAGCGATGCCGAGTGTACGCCCCCGCCGCGGCCAAATGAAAAGCGGGCGGCGACGCATCGCGCCACCGCCCGCCGAACCAACACGGCCGGAGCCGTCAGGGTTTGAGGACGACCTTGATGCAGTTGTCCTCTTTGTCGCGGAACGTCTCGTACATCTTCGGCGCGTCGTCGAGCGGGGCCGTGTGGGTGATGACGAACGAGGGGTCGATCTCGCCGCTCTGGATCTTCTGCATGAGTGGATCGAGGTAGCGCTGGACGTGGGTCTGCCCCATCTTGAACGTGAGTCCCTTGTTCATCGCCGCGCCGAACGGGATCGTGACGGTCTGCGCGTAGACGCCGGGGACGGAGAGCGTGCCGCCCTTGCGGCAGGCCATGATCGCCTGCTGGAGCACGTAGGGGTGATCGCTCTGAAGGTGCGTCGCCTGCTTGACGTTGTCCACGAGCGCTTTGGCGTCGTTCGCCGCGTGCGCCTCGGCGCCGACGGCGTCGATGCAGCGGTCCGGGCCGCGCCCGTCGGTCATGTCGATGAGGTGCTGCACGATGTCGTCGACCTCCTCGAAATTGACGGTCTCGGCGTTGCCGTGCTCCCGCGCCATGCGGAGCCGCTCGGGCTCGCGGTCGATCGCGATGACGCGGCCGGCGCCGAACATCCACGCGCTCTGGATGGCGAACTGCGCCACGGGGCCGCAGCCCCAGATCGCGACGGTGTCGCCGTCCTCGATCTGCGCGTTCTCGGCGGCCATGTAGCCCGTCGGGAAGATGTCGGAGAGGAAGAGGACCTGCTCGTCGGTCATCCCCTCGGGGACCTTGATCGGGCCGACGTCGGCGTAGGGCACGCGGAGGTACTCGGCCTGCCCGCCGGGGATGCCGCCGAGGAGGTGGGAGTAGCCGTAGACGCCGGCGGGGGAGTGGCCCATCGCCTTGCGCGCGTTCTCGGGCTTCGGGTTCGAGTTGTCGCAGAGCGAGTACATCGTCTGGTCGCAGAACCAGCAGTGCCCGCACGAGATCGTGAACGGGACGACGACGCGGTCGCCTTTCTTCAGCTTCGTCACGCCCTTGCCGACCTCCTCGACGATGCCCATCGGCTCGTGGCCGATGATGTCGCCCTCTTTCATCATCGGGACGAACCCGTCGAAGAGGTGGAGGTCGGAGCCGCAGATCGCGGTGGAAGTGACTTTGATGACGACGTCGCCGGGGTCTTCGATCTTCGGGTCGGGGACGTTGTCGATGCGCACGTCGCCTTGGCCGTGCCAGGTGAGGGCTTTCATAAGAGGTGCGGTAAAGAGAGGAGAAGTGAGCCTGGCAAACGGCCCCGGCTCCCCCCACGTTCCGAGCCGGGTCCACGATTCCGCCTCTTTCCCATCCGCCCCGTCAGTCCTCGGCGAGCCAGCCGTGGAGCGCAGCGTAGACGTCGCGGCTGCTGAGGAGGTCGAAGTGGCCGAGCCCGTGGAACACGCGCTGCCGCGCGTTGGGGATCGCGAGCGCGAGCGCCGGGTCGGGATGCTCACCGAGCGCGCTGCGGACGGGCACGAGCCCGTCGCCCACGGCCGTCCACGCCTTGCCGTCGGGCTCGCGCTGCTTCGTCGCCGCGACCGCGAAGCACGGCACGTCGGGAAGGGGGACGTGCGCGCCCGGCGCGCGCGCCGCGCCCTCGCGGTCGTCGAGAATCGTCCCGTAGCGGAGGTCTTTCACGCCGGCGCTGCGGATCAGCCCGAGCCGGGCGAACGGCGCCGTGAACGGGCTAGCCCCGAGGAAGAGGTCGACGCCGTTGCCCGCGCGCTCCAGCGGCGCCCCGTGGTGCGGCGTGCCGAGAAACGCGAGCGCCCGCAGCGAGCGCAGCCACGTGTGCTCCGCCTGTCCGGCGACGTGGCTCGCGCTGCGGGCGACGAGCCCGCCCATGCTGTGCCCGACGACGACGAGGTCGGTGACGGGAACGGGCCACGCTCCGACCAATCGCTCGAGCACGTCGGCGAACGCGCGGCCGTTGGCTGCGATGGATCGGCCGCTGTTGTACTTGAGGTAGAGCGGGACGTAGTCCAAGTCGCGGGCGAGCGCAACCCCGTGGTCGTGCCCTTGACGCATCCACCCCCGATCGTCCATGCAGAGACCGTGGGCGAGGACGAGCAGCCGGCCATGTGGGGCAGCAGCGGCGTGCATCGGCCGGTCGAGTGCGAGCGGGTGCCCGTCGCGGCGGAGGTGCATCGGGATCGCCAGCGGGTTGTCCGTCGCCGCGAGGTGGTCGCCGACGACGCCGTTCAGGATCGCGAGGGCATCGTCGCGGCGTGGCACGTCGTAGCGGTCCAACAGCGGGGCGAAGGGGACGAGCGCCGTATCGAACCCGAAGCCGGTCGCGCGCGTGACGCGGCGGACGTTGCGGTAGACGAACCCCGAAATCCCCCGCGCCCGATTCGAACGTGGGGCGCCGAAGGGCGACGCGAGGCGGGCGATGGTGTGGTGCACCTCCTCCACGATGTCCGTCACGCCCGTCACCGCATCGACCGTCAACTGACTGACGCCGCGCGCGTCAGCCGCCGTCGGGCTGCGGCGCGGCGGGATCGGCGACCCCGGTGTCGTGTCCTCTGGCTTCTCATCCATCGTGTTCCTCGGCGGCTGTCGCCCCGGCCCGGATGGCGGGGGCGGCACGCAAACGCGGGAGTGGGGCTTCCGATCCGTCCGCGCCGAGGGAGCCCGAGGGGCCTACGCGCCGAAGTGCTCGATGAACTCCCGGCGCTGCTGCGCGTCGCCGAGCATGACGAGCTCGACCCCCGCTTCGAGCGGCATCGAGGCAGGAGGGCTCGTCACGAGGTCGCCGTTGCGCTGGACGGCGATCACGTTGAGCCCGGTGCGCGCGCCGATCCCGGTCTCGGCGAGGGTCCGGCCCCAGAGCGAGCGCGGGAGCGGGGCCGAGAACAGGTCGATGCCCTCGCCGAGGACGACGAGTTCGCGGCCGTGGAGGACGGAGTGCACGGCCGAGGCGCCGAGCGCGTCGTAGCTCAGCACGAAGTCGGCCCCGGCGCGGTGGATCGACTCGGAGTTGCGGGCGTGCGTGATCCGGCTGACGATGCGGAGGTCGGGGTTGAGGTGGCGGCAGTACGAGGCGAGGTAGATGTTGACGGCGTCGTCGTTCGTGGTGAGGAGGACGGAGGGGGCGTCCATGATCCCCGCGCGCTTGAGGAGGTCGTAGTCGGCGGCGTCGCCGGCGAAGACGCCTTCGCAGAGCCCGCCGAGCCGCTCGCACAGCGCCTCGCTCTGCTCGACGAGGTGGACGGGGACCTCGCGGCGCTGGAGCGCACGTGTCGCCGCGCGGCCCACGGTCCCCCCGCCGATCACGAGGACGGGGTTCGGGTTCGTGCCGTAGATCAGCAAGAGGTCGTCGAGGGTCTCGAACTGCTCCTCCGTCCCGATCAGCACGGGGACGCTCGCCTTGGTGAGCACGATGTCGGGCCGGGCGGGCCGGAGCCGGCCGCGTTCCCACACCCCGATGATGCTGACCCCGGCGATCGCGCGCAGCCGCGTCTCGCGGATCGTCTTCCCCACGAGCGGGGTGTGGTGGACGGGGAGCTCAGCGATGAGGAGGTTTTGGTAGCGCCCGATCGCGTGCGACTGCGCGTAGAGGGCGTCGACGCGGCTCGCGAGCTGCTCGCCGAGCCACGTCTTGAGCGGGAGCACGTGCGTCGCCCCGCTGAGCTCCAGCACGTCGACGGAGTCCTCCTTCCCGGCGACGGCGACGATCGGCACGTCGGGCGCGATCTCGCGCACGGTCAGCGCGATGTTCGTGTTGACGACGTCGGAGCGGTTGGCGAAGACGAGCCGCGCGCGGTCGACGCCGAGGGCCTCCCACGTCGCCGTGCTGTCGGCGTCGCCGGCGACGACGGAGACGCCTTCGAGGTGGAGCTCCGCCGCTGCGGCGGCATCGGAGAGGAGGACGAAGTACGGGATCGCCTCCTGCTCTAGCCGCGCGATGAGGTCCGGCGCGATCGTGTCGTAAGCACAGAGAATGACGTGGCCCGTCGTTCCGGCCGGCACCCGGCGCGGCGCGCGCGTGCGGATCTGCGCTTCGAGCCACGGCGCGTAAAAGAAGCGGATGAACGCGAACGGCAGCACGATCAGGAGGAGCACGATCCCCGAGATCAGCACGACGATGCTGAAGACGCGGCCGAGGTCGCTCTGGAACGTGATGTCCCCGAAGCCGAGCGTGCTCATCACCGTCAGCGTCCAGTAGAGCCCCGTGACCCACGAGTGATCCTCGCCCTCGACGTGGACCATGATGAGGTGGAACACCTCGGCGAATACGACGACGACGACGACGACGAAGGCGACGTACTTCAGCAGGGCCCGGACGTTGCGGCGGGCCTGCCGGTCCTGGAAGAAGTACGCGAGTTGCGTGCCGACGAGCTTCATGGGCGGGCGAGGAGCGTTGCGGGTGGGTAGGTGTTGAAGTCTACGCCCGATTGGCTATCGTCATCGACCGTTCGTCGGCTCGCGGCGTGTCGGGTTCAGCTCAGCGACGATCCAACACGGGGAGGTATGCCCGCCACGGCCCGATCTCGTCGCGGTAGACCTTCGCGAGGGCGCGGCTGATCTGGGCGAGGTGCCCGAGGTCGTGGACGACCCACGTGGACAGGAGCTGCCGGAGTGTCACGGTGCCGAAGTCGGGGTGCAGTCCCTCGCGGTCGAGCGCGTCGTCGGGGAGGGCGAGGGCGTCGAGGGCGAGGAGGTTCTCGGCGCGGAGTGTGGCGAACGTGTCCAGCAACTCGTCGAGCGTGCGGCCTCGGCTCGCTTCTTCCTGCGCGAACCGGTCGAAGGGGGCGAAGCGGTGCGGGCCGCCGGGCCGGAGGATGAGGTCGGCGCGCGCCATCCAGTCCGTCTGCTCCCCGTGGATCAGGTGGCCGACGACGTCGAACGGGCTCCACGTGCCGGTGCCTTCGTTGGCGTGCACAAACGGCTCGGGGAGGTCGCGGAGGAGCGCGTCGAGCGTGGCGGGCGTGCGCGCGAGGAGGGCGCGGGCGTGGACGAGGTCGAAGGTCATGGGCAGTCGGCCGGGCGTTCTCGCTGTCGGTGGGCGTCGCGGAGGCGCTGGTAGGTCGCGTCGGCTTTCGCCGCTTTCAGCCGTTCGTCGAAGATCAGCGCCGAAGCGCGCTTCTCGGCATCGGCCCACTGCTCGGGCTCCTTCACGGTGCCGTCGTCGGCGTACTTCCGGCCGCCGGGGTACTTCGCGTAGCGCATCGCCCGCGTGTAGCCCATCTGCAGGTACTTCCGCGCCATGTCCATCCCCACGAAATCCTCGGCGTCGCGGTAGGCCTCGAACTTCGCCCAGATCGCGGCGGAGGATTCCTTGGCCGCCGCCTCGTCCTTGAACGACCACAGCGGCAGCAGCTCCGACTTGTACGGCTGCACTTTGAACACGCCGCGCTCGCCGCGCCCGATCTCGTAGCACTCGGGGCGTTCGCGGAAGTCGGTAGCGTATTCGACGGCCATAGGAGAGGCGCGGGGTGGGATAAATCGAACTACTTCAAGCCCAACTCGATCCGGAGGTCGTCGATGGCGCTCACGGCGACGCCGTCGACGTAGTTGTTGCGGGCGTCGTCGGCGTGGCCTTCGACTTTGACGAACGTGACCTCGTGCGTGTCGACGAGGCGGAGCAGCTCTTCCCAGAGGTCGCGGTTCTTGACCGGCTTCTTGTCGGCCGTCTTCCACCCGCGCCGCTGCCAGTTCGCGATCCAGTTCTGCTGAAAGGCATTCACGACGTACGCGCTGTCGGTGTGAACGGCGACGCGGCACGGCTCCTTCAGCGCGCGGAGCCCTTCGATCACCGCGATCATCTCCATGCGGTTGTTCGTCGTGTCGGGCTCGGCGCCCTTCAGCGTCCGCTCCTGCCCGCCGAATTGGAGGAGGGCGGCCCAGCCGCCGGGGCCGGGGTTGCCGCTGCACGCGCCGTCGGTGTAGAGAATGACGTCTTTCAAGGATATCGGGAGGAGGGGGAGAAAACGGGAGGCGTAGAACGTAAGGGTGTCCCCAGCGCGAGGTCGGAGCCGCGCGCCCCTCCGCATCACGTTTCACGCATTACGCATCCTATGAAATTCGTCGATTACGTCACAATCAGCGTTCGCAGCGGCAAAGGCGGAGCGGGGGCGGTGACCTTCCGCCGCGCGAAGTACGAGCCGATGGGCGGCCCGAGCGGCGGCGACGGCGGCGCGGGCGGCTCCGTCCTCCTCGAAGCCGACGACAACCTCTACACCCTCCTCGACCTCCGCTACAACCGCCATCACTTCGCGAAGGCGGGCGAGCCCGGCCTGCGCGACCAGAAGACGGGCAAGAGCGCCGACGACATCGTAATCCGCGTCCCCCTCGGCACCGTCGTCCGCGACTCGACGACGAACGAAATCCTCGGCGACCTGATGCACGACGGCGACCGGCTCGTGCTCGCGCAGGGCGGGCGCGGCGGGCTCGGCAACGTCCACTTCAAAAGCTCGACGAACCAGGCTCCGCAGTACGCGCAGCCCGGCGAGCCCGGCGAGGAGCGTGAGGTCACGCTCGAACTCAAGCTGCTCGCCGACGTCGGCCTCGTCGGCTTCCCGAACGCGGGGAAGAGCACGCTCGTCTCGACGATCTCGGCGGCGAAGCCGAAGGTGGCGGACTACCCGTTCACCACGCTCGAACCGAACCTCGGGATGGTCTACCTCGGTGACCACCGCTCGTTCGTCGTCGCTGACATCCCCGGTATCATCGAGGGCGCGAGCGAGGGGCGCGGCCTCGGCACGCGCTTCCTCAAGCACATCGAGCGCAACGCCGTGCTCCTCTTCGTCATCCCGTCGAACGCCGACGACGCGGGCGCGCAGTACCGTACCCTCCTCGGCGAGCTCGAGGCGTTCAACGCCGAACTGATGGACAAGCCGCGTATCGTGGCGCTCTCGAAGACCGACCTCCTCCCGCCGGACATGCTCGACGCCTTCGTGGAGGACGCGCGCAACGGCTTCCCCGAGGGCGTCGAGGTGCTGCCGATCTCGGCCGTCGCGCAGAAGGGGTTGGACGAGCTGAAGGAGACGTTGTGGCGTTACATCGAGCGCAACAAAGACGCGGAACGGGCCGAGGTAGGGGGCGATTTCCGCTAGCGCAGCGGCGCACGGCTTGCCATTGTGCGAGGGCGGTGCCATCTTCCGCTTCCTCCCTCGCCGCCGCTGCCCGTGGACCTCTTCGCCCAGCACGCTCCGACCGACGCCGACGAACTGCGGGCGCTCGTCGCGCTCTCGCTCGTGCCGGGCGTCGGGCCGGGGCGGATTCGCTCGCTCCTCGCCCATTTCGGCTCGGCGTCGGCGGTGATGGCGGCGTCGCCTCGGGCGCTCGCGCAGGTAGACCGCGTCGGCCCGCACACGGCGAAGGCGATCCGCGATTTCGACGGGGACGCCACGGTGGACGAGCAGTTCGAGCGCGCCGCCCGCGTCGGCGCCGAGCTCGTGCCGCTGTGGGACGAGCGCTACCCCCGTCTGCTCCGGCAGATCTACGACCCGCCCGCCGTGCTCTGGCTGCGCGGCGATCTGCTGCCGCAGGACGGCCGCGCGATCGCGATCGTCGGGACGCGGCGGGCGACGGATTACGGCAAGCGCGTCGCGCACGACTTCGCGTTCGAGCTCGCGCAGCGCGGGTTCACGATCGTCAGCGGGCTGGCGTACGGGATCGACACAGCGGCGCACCGGGGCGCACTCGAAGCGGGCGGACGGACGCTCGCCGTGCTCGGCTCGGGCGTGGACCGGATTTACCCGAGCCGGAACAAGCCGCTCGCCGAGCAGATCGCCGGCGACCACGGCGCCGTGCTGAGCGAGTTCGCCCTCGGCACCGCGCCCGACGCGTCGAACTTCCCGCGCCGCAACCGGATCATCGCGGGGTGCTCGCTCGGCACGCTCGTCGCCGAGGCGCGGAAGACGGGCGGCGCGCTCATCACGGCGTGGATGGCGCTGGAGCAGAACCGCGAGGTGTGGGCCGCGCCGGCCGCCGTGTTCGGGCCGGCAGGGGAGGGGACGAACCAGCTCATCCGCAAGGGCTACGCCACGCTCGTCACGACGGTCGACGAGCTGCTCGAAGAGATCGAGGGGCAGCTCGAGGCCGTGCCGGGGGCGGTGCCCGTCGCGCCAGAGCCCGCGCCACCGCCCGTGCTCAACGGGGCCGAGGCCAAACTCTACGACGCGCTCTCGGCCGAGCCCGTCCACCTCGATACGCTCTGCGAGCGGAGCGGGCTCGACACCTCGAACGCGCTCGTCTACCTCCTCTCGCTGGAGTTCAAGGGGCTCGTGCGCCAGCTTGCGGGCAAGCAGTTCTTCCGCGCCTGAGCGCGTGTTCGAGCCGGGGTCGGTATCTTGCTGCGGCCCCTCCCTTCGCCCCTCCGATGCTCGCTGCCCTCCAAATCGTCCTGCTCGTCCTCGCGCTCCTCGCGATCGCGGCGTCGGTGCTGTCGAGCCTGCCGTGGCCGTACTGGTGGACGCGGATGTTCGACTTCCCGCGCCTCCAGATCGTCGCGCTCGCGAGCGTCGTGCTCGCGCTCTATGTCGTGGTCAATCTCGCGACGGGCGATATGGACACGTTCGAGTGGATCGTGGCGGGGCTGCTTGCGCTCGTGCTCGTCTATCAGCTCGTGTGGATCGCGCAGTACTCGCCGCTGATGCCGGTCGAGAGCGAATCCGTCTCGGGCGTCCCGCGCGAGCGGCGGCTCCGCCTCCTCATCACGAACGTTTGGATGGAGAACCGCGACTTCGACAAGTGGCACGCTGTCGTCACCGCTGAGGATGCCGACGTGATCATGGGCGTCGAGACCGATCAGTGGTGGGCCGAGCAGATGCGCGTGCTCGAAGCGGACTACCCGCATAAGAAAGAAGTCCCGCAGGAGGACACGTACGGGATGGTTGTGTACTCGCGCTTCCCGCTCGAAGACCTCGAGGTCAAGCGGCTCGTCGAGGACGAGGTGCCGAGCGTGTGGGCGCGCGTGAAGCTGCCGGACGGGCCGCGCGTCCAACTCGTCTTCGTCCACCCGCGACCGCCTCGGCCGGACATCGGGCAGGACTCCCACCTCCGCGACGCCGAGCTCGTCCTCGTCGCCCGCGCCGTCGAACCGCTGGAGCGGCCCGTCGTCGTCGCCGGCGACTTCAACGACGTGGCGTGGAGCTACACGACGAGCCTCTTCCAGAAGCTCGCCGGCCTGCTCGACCCCCGCCGGGGCCGCGGCCTCTACATGACGTTCCACGCCGACCACCCGCTCCTCCGCTACCCGCTCGACCACATCTTCCACTCCGACGACCTCGCGCTCGTCGACCTCCGCGTCCTCGGCCACACCGGCAGCGACCACTTCCCCGTCTTCGTAGACCTCGCCTACGTCGGCGACGCCCTCGATCAGGAAGCGCCGGAGGCCGACGAGGACGACCAGGAGCAGGGCGACGACCTCGTGGAGTTCGCCGAGGAGATGAAGGCGGAGGAGAGCCCGGAGGAGGAGCGGGAGCGGAAGGAGAAAGATGTTTGACCCGAGCCTCGTCCGGGGCTTCCCGGGGCGCGTCGAGTAAACGTGGAGAATGGGAAAGGAATGCAGGGATCGGTGTGGCTTGCGCTCTCTCTACTCCCTCCGTCCTCTCCGCGCTATCCTTTCCCACCTACCCGCACGGGACTCGATCCACCTTGTCTAAACACCCGATCCTCCGCATCGCCCTCCTCGTGCTGGCGCTCCTGTTCGTCGTTGCCACGGCGCTTCCGCTCATCCACGAGCCGTACTGGTGGATCCGCATCTTCGATTTTCCGCGCGTCCAGCTCGCCACGCTCGGGATCGTCGTGCTCGTTGCGTTCTGGTTCTTCCGTGAGCGTACGACGCGGTGGGATTGGGCGGTACTCGCCGTGCTCGTCGTCAGCGTGGCCTATCAGCTCGTGCAGATCTGGCCGTACACGCCGCTCCACAGCGTCCAATCCGTCGAGGCCGAGGCGCCGGCCGACGGGCAGGCCTTCCGGCTCGTCGCCTCGAACGTGCTTCAGACGAACCGCGAGAGCGAGCGCTGGCTGCGTGTGGTCCGCGAGGCCCGGCCCGATCTCGTGCTCGTGACGGAGGCGGATACGTGGTGGCAGCAGCAAATCCAACCGCTGCGCGACGAGCTGCCGCACGCCGTCGAGCGCCCGCTCGACAACACGTACGGAATGCTCCTCTACTCGCGCTGGCCGCTCCGCGACGTCGAAGTGCGTGAGGTCGTCGAGGACAGCATCCCCTCCATCTGGGGCTCGTTCGAGCTACCCTCCGGCGAAAGCGTGGCGTTCGCCTTCATCCACCCGCGTCCGCCGCAGCCCGCCGACGACACCGACAACCGCGACGCCGAGCTCGTCCTCGTCGCCCGCGAGGTCGAGGACCACGACGGCCCCCTCATCGTCGCCGGCGACTTCAACGACGTGGCGTGGAGCTACACGACGGAGCTGTTTCAGGAGATCTCGGGCCTGCTCGACCCCCGCATCGGCCGCGGCCTCTACGCGACCTTCCACGCGGACTATCCCCCCATGCGCTGGCCGCTCGACCACGTTTTTCATTCCGAAGCCCTCGAAGTCGTCGAACTCCGGCGGCTCGATCACGTCGGCAGTGATCACTTCCCGATCCTCGTCGAGTTGGCCGCCGTGCCGGAGGCCGAAGCCGAGCAGGACAAGCCGGAAGAGGACGCCGAGGACCGCGAGGAGGCGGAGGAAATCCTCGACGAAGCCCAGGACGGGGAGTGAATGTGGGGGCCGAAGGAGGGAATGCTACCGAGGCCGTCGTGCTTCGTGACTGCGGGGGCGATCCCTCGTGGTCGCCCTGGCTGGGACCGATTCAGGCGCTCCCCTGCTGCGGGTGGATCGACCGGAATTGGCGGACGATCCCATAGGAGAAGATCAGGAGCATCGCCGCGGCATAGCCGTACGCACCGTCCGCGACCGGGTAATAGAGGACCCACAGCATCAGCGGGATCCCGACGGCGAGGCGCCAACGCGCTGGGACTCGGCGGCTCAGCGTGAATGCGACCGCAGCGACAGTGAGGATCAGAAGCAGAGCCAACCAGTCCATGAGTTGTGGGGGCATCGGATGGTTCGTTACCCTTCGAACGTATAAAAATAGCCGAACGGAAGTCAAGAAACGATGAGCAAAAGCCTATGACCCTCGACGACCTCCGCCGCCACTTCCCGCACACCGAGACGTGGGCCTACCTCGACCACGCCTCGACCGGCCCGCTGAGTCAGCCGGTGATGGACGCCGTCGGCGCGTTCCTCGACCAGCGGCACCGGACGAAGCCGAACAACTACTTCGACGTCGAGCCGACCGTCGCCCGCGCGCGGGAGCGGCTCGGGCGACTGCTCGGCGCACCGACCGAGCGCGTCGAGTTCGCGCCGAACACGTCGGCGGCGATCAACGTGCTCGCGCAGGGGCTCGACTGGCGGCCGGGCGACCGCATCGCCGTGCCTGCCTGCGAGTTTCCGGCGAACGTCTATCCCTACCTCGGGCTCGAACACCACGGCGTCGTGCTCGACCGGATTCCGCACGAGCGGGGGACGTTCACCGTCGAAGACGTGGAGCGGACGCTGACGCCGCGGACGCGGCTCGTCTCCGTCAGTTGGGTGCAGTTCCTCTCCGGCTTTCGCGCTGACATCGAGGCGATTGGCCGGCTGTGCCGCTCGCGCGGAATCCTCTTCTGCGTCGACGCGATCCAGGGCGTCGGCGCGCTCCGGCTCGACGTGGCCGACCTGCCTGTCGACTTCCTCGCGTGTGGCGGGCAGAAGTGGGTGATGGGGATGCAGGGCACGGCGTTTTTCTACATCACCGAAGCGCTGCAAGACCGGCTCCGCCCCGTGCGCGGCTGGCTCAACGGGCCGCTCGACTGGGACGACTTCCTCGCGTACCCGACCGACTTTCACGACGACGCGCGGCGCTTCCGCATCGGCACGCTGAACCACGCGGGCGTCGTCGCGCTCGACGCCGCCGTCGGGCTCCATCTCGACGCGGGGCGCGACTGGTGCGAGGCGAATGTGCTCGCCCGCCGCAACGAACTTGCCGCCGGGCTCGACCGCCTCGACCTCCGCCGCTACGGCTCCACCGACGACGCGCACGCCTCCGGCATCGTCGCCGTAGAGCACCCCGACCCCGAGAGCGTCTTCGAGGCGATGCAGGCGCGCGGCATCGCCATGTCCGTCCGCGACCGCAAGCTCCGCTTCTCGCCGACGTACTACAACACGCCGGAAGAAATCGAGCAGGCGCTCAACACCGTCGCCACGTTCGGGAAGAAGCGCGTCGCGGTAGGGTAGGGGGCTCTGGCTATCTACGCACGACGGTAAGCGATCGCGTGCGCTGCACGTTTCCCGCTCGGAGCCGCACGAGGTAGACTCCCGCCGCCCACTCACTCGCGTCGAACGCCATGACGTGATCGCCTGCCGAGCGCAGCCCTTCGGCGAGCACCGCCACCTCCCGTCCCAGCACATCGTAGACGGTGAGGTAGACCTCTTGTGCTGTCGGGATCGAGACCATCACGGTTGCCTCCGACGAGAGCGGATTGGGGTAAACAGGCTGTAGGACGAATGTTCCTGCCGAAGGCCCCGTCTCGGCCGCGACGGGCGGCGGCGTGATTCGGATGGGGAGGATCGTAGCGTCGACGGGGCCGGATTGCATTTCATTGCGGATATCGATCGAACTCTCATGCGTAATAAAAGCAGCAGGGATCATGCACGTAGAACATTCTCCAGGCATGACAAACGGAGGCTGTCCCCCGTCGCCCCTGGAGTCGTTGTGGACAACGACAGCTGTAGCCCCAACTGCTTGCGCGTTCATCACCTTCTGGACGAACGGACATGTGCCCCGCGAAATGAACGCGATGTTCCCGGCGACTTCATCGCCGTTAACGAAGGGGTTGCATCCGTGTTCGGGTCTGGCTCCAGGCCACGGACCCGCATTGCTTCCCTCAACTTGGATGAGAGGAAGCGGGCCTATGGTCATCTCCGCTGGGAATTGGGGGCCGAACGCCGCCCCATAGGCGGGGTGTTCGATGCCAGCCACCTCGACGTGGACGCTGTCGGGCTCCTGCGCGAGGGCGAGCGCTGGGAGGAAGACGGCGAGCAGGACAGCCGTCGTAGCGATTCGTTGCACCATGAGGCCCTCCGCGTTTGTTCGTTCGCAGCGGAATTGTAACGGAACCAAGGTAGGCGTGCGCGAGGCATCGGACAATCCCGACCCCAACGGCGTCGCGTCGTCGGGCTGTACGCCCGTAGCTTGTGGGCATGGCTGATTCCGAAGAAAAGCAGGAGACCCTCGTCGTCTTCGACGTGCCGCCCGGCTACACGGCCGAGCAGCGGCTCGACGTGTACATCACCGACAAGCTCGCGAACGCCTCGCGCTCGAAAGTGCAGCGGGGCATTAAAGACGGACACGTGACCGTCAACGGCGCGGTGCAGACGAAGGTGTCCACGCCCGTCGTCGCCGGGGACCACATCGAGTGCGTGCTCCAGCGCCCGCCGCCCATCGAGGCCCGGCCCGAGGCGATCCCGCTCGACATCGTGTACGAAGATGACGTCCTCCTCGTCGTCAACAAGCAGGCCGACCTCGTCGTGCACCCGGCCTACGGCAACCGGACCGGCACGCTCGTCAACGCGCTGCTGCACCACGTCGGCGGCGGGCTGCTCTCGTTCGAAGAGGAGGACGAAGAGCCCGAGGACGAAGACGTCGGCCTCTCGACCTCGACGGCCGCGCCGCGCTACGACGGTGACGTGACCGTGCGGCCGGGCATCGTCCACCGCCTCGACAAAGACACGACGGGGCTGATGGTCGTGGCGAAGAACGACGTCGCGCACGCGCACCTCGCGCGGCAGTTCATGGATCGGACGATCCGCCGCCGCTACCTCGCGCTCGTGTGGGGCGTGCCCGACCCGCCGGAGGGCACCGTCGAGACGTTCCTCGGCCGCGACCCGCGCAACCGGCGGAAGATGGCCGTCGTGCCCGAGGAGCGCGGCAAGCACGCCGTCACGCACTTCGAAACCGTCGAGACGCAGCAGTACACGTCGCTCCTGCGGTTCCGGCTGGAGACGGGGCGGACGCACCAGATCCGCGTCCACGCCCGCCACCTCGGCCACCCCATCCTCGGCGATCCGACGTACGACGGGCAAACCATCCGCTACGGGCACGACACGGGCAAGCGGCGCGCGTTCTTCCGCAACCTGTACGAGGTGATGCCGCGGCAGGCGCTCCACGCCGCCACCCTCGGCTTCGTTCACCCGGCGACCGGCGAAGCTCTCGATTTCGAAGCCCCGCTTCCCGACGACATGCAGCACGTGCTCGACCGGCTGCGGCGGGTGGAGGGGGCGGAGCGCCCGTGAAGCGTGCGCGAGGGGCGAACGCGCGGAGGGGCGGCACGTATATTTGCGCTCTCCCCGCCGCCCCTCGCCCATGTCCTCGAACGGCTCCCTTTCCATCGCCCACCTGCTCACGCCGGAGACGGTCCGCGTGAAGATGCCGGGCGGCACGAAGGACGACGTGCTCAACGCGGTGATCGACCTGTTGGAGGGGGCGGACGGGGTGATCGACCTCGCGCAGGTCCGGCACGACGTGTTCGCCCGCGAGCGGCAGATGTCGACCGGCGTCGGGATGGGGCTTGCGCTCCCGCACGCCCGCACCGCCGCCGTGGCCGATACGGTTGCCGCGTTCGCGACGACGGCCGATGGCGTCGCCTTCGCCGCCCACGACGGGCAGCCGGTGTCGATGATCTTCCTGCTCGTCGGGCCCGAGGGCGAGCGCGGCCGGCACATCCGGCTGCTCGGGCGGATCTCCCGGCTGATGAACCGCGACGAGTTCCGGCAGCGCTTGCTCGCCGCCGCCACCTCCGCCGAGGCCCTCACCCTCTTCCGCGACGCCGACGCCGAACTCGCGGCCTGAAGGCCCGCGTCGCCGTCTGCGCAGCTCCCCTCCACGGCAGCCGCACGCCCCGCATGACGTTCCAGAATATCAAAGGCACCTTCGACATCCTGCCCGACGCATACGACGTGGGCGGCAGCGCGGTCGCCGGCAGCGCGGCGTGGCGGTGGGCCGAGGGCGTCGTGCGCGACGTGATGCGGCGGTTCAACTTCGCCGAGATCCGCACGCCCATCTTCGAGCCGACGGAACTCGTCGCGCGCGGTGTGGGCGGGACGACGGACATCGTGCAGAAGGAGATGTTCGCCTTCACGAAGGGGAGCACCGACTACGTCCTCCGCCCGGAGATCACGGCGCCCGTGATGCGGGCCTACCTCCAGCACAACCTCCAGCAGCGCGGCGGCGTGCAGAAGCTCTCGTACAGCGGCCCTTGCTTCCGCGCCGAACGGCCGCAAAAAGGCCGCTTCCGCCAGTTCCATCAGTTCGGCACGGAACTCCTCGGCAGCGACGATCCCCGCGCCGACGCCGAAACCATCGCCTGCATGGCGGCGGTCTACCGCGCCTTCGGCGTCACCGGCACGCGGCTCCGCCTCAACACGCTCGGCGACGCCGCGAGCCGCCCTCGCTACCGGCAGGCCCTCCGCGACTACCTCGAACCCCACCGCGACACGCTCGGCGAAACGAGCCGGCAGCGGCTGGAGACGAACCCACTTCGCATCCTCGATACGAAGAACCCTGCCGAGCGTGTCCTCCTCGACGACGCCCCGCTCCTCCTCGACTATATCGACGACGAGAGCCGGACGCACTACGAAACGGTAAAGCTCCTGCTCGGCGATCTGGGCATCGCCTTCGTCGAGGACCCCCTCCTCGTGCGCGGGCTCGACTACTACACGCGGACGGTCTTCGAACTCGAAAGCACGGACCTCGGGGCGCAGAGCGCGCTCGCGGCGGGCGGACGCTACGACGGGCTCGCCGAGGCCGTCGGGAGCAAGCAGCCTGTACCGGCCGTCGGCTTCGCGGCGGGCTACGAGCGGCTGTTCCTCGCCCTCGCCGCGCAGGGGATCGCGGCCCCCGAACCGAACGATCCGGCCGCGTTTCTCGTCGCTCTCGGCGATGACGCCGAGCGCTGGGTCTTCACCACGGCCGACCGGCTCCGCGCCGCCGGCCTCCGCGTCGGGCTCGACGTGAAGGGCCGTTCGCTAAAGGCGCAGATGAAGGAGGCCGACCGGCAGGGCGCCCGCTACGCCGTGATCGTCGGCAAAGACGAGCTGGCCGCCGAGGCGGCGCAGCTCAAGGACATGGAGACGGGCGAGCAGCGGAGCGTCCCCTTCGCCGACCTCGCCGACGCTCTCCGCCCATGACCTCGTGGCAATGATCTTCCGACACCGACGTTCGTAGGCGCAGCACGCTGCGCCCCTACCTCTCGACTTCCGTACAGACGCGACATGTCGCGTCTCTACCCTTCCGCCATGTATCCCCGCCTCTCCGACATTTTCAGCGACCTCTTCGGGTTCGACCTCCCGCTGCCGCTCTACTCGTTCGGGCTGATGGTGGCCGTCGCGATCCTGACGGCGACGTGGCTGGCGCGGAAGGAGCTGGATCGGATGTACGCCGCGGGCATCGTCGGGCCGGTGGAGATGAAGGAGCCGGGGAAGAATGGGCGGACGAAGATCGTCAAGACGAGCCCGTCGGCGATCATGTGGAACGTGATGCTGCTGGCGGCCTTCTTCGGCATCGTCGGCTCGAAGCTGTTCCACATCCTCGAAAACCTCGGCGACTTCGCGCGCGACCCGGCCGGGATGCTGTTCTCCTCGGGCGGGCTGACGTTCTACGGCGGGCTCATCACGGCGGGCATCGCGATCTGGTACTACGCCCGCAGCAAAGGCGTCCGCTTCGGCGCGCTCGCCGACGCCACCGCGCCGGGGCTCATGCTGGCCTACGGCATCGGCCGGATCGGCTGCTACCTCGCCGGCGACGGCGACTGGGGCGTCTGCTCCGACCTCGCCGACAAGCCCGCGTTCGTCCCCGGCTTCCTCTGGTCCGAGACGTTCCCCCGCAACATCTTGAACCGCGACCTCCTCGCCGAGTGCGGGCCGGGCTTCGACGGCGTCTACCCGACGATGCTCTACGAGGTGGCGATGGCGACGGCGCTCTTCGGCGTGCTGTGGATGCTGCGGAAGCACGCGCACCAGCTCGGCTGGCTCTTCGCGGTCTACCTCGTGCTCAACGGGCTCGAACGGTTCCTCATCGAGCAGATCCGCGTCAACGTCGTGATGTTCGAGATCGGCGACTGGCCGGTGACGCAGGCGATGGTGATCGCCGTCGTGCTGATGCTCGTCGGGGCCGTCGCAGTCGCGATGACGTGGAAGCGGCGCTCGCCCGAGCCCGTCCCCGTCGAAGGCTAGCCCGCCTCTCTTTTCCTTTCCCTCGCTTCATGCTCCGCTTCGCTCTCCTCGCGGTCGTCCCGCTGCTCTTCGCTCCGGTGACCACAGCGCAGACCGTCACCGGTACGCTCACGAGCGCCGCCGACGCGCCGCTGCCCGCCGCCCACGCCCACGCCTTCGTGCCGGGTGGCGAAGCGCCCGTCGCCACGGTATCGGTCGGGCCGGACGGGCGGTTCGCGCTCGCGACGGGTCGCGACGGCTTCGTCGTCCTCCGCTTCACGGGGGCGAACCACCGCCCCGTCGATCTCCCGCTCTACGTCGGCGACGGGGAAGAGGTGGACCTTACGGTGCGCCTCGCCGTGAACCCGCTCCTCGACAACCTCTCCGACCTCCGCGTGCGCGGCGACTTCGCCGGCGCGGGCCGGACGCTCAAGCCGCAGCCCGACGGCACGTTCGCCGAGACGTTCCCCGCGAGGGCCGACACGTTCGCGTATCAACTCACGGGCGGGTTCGTCCACGGCCCCCGCGTCAACGGCACTGATTGGGACCGGCTCGTCTTCGACGGCGGCAGCGACTACATCGCCGTGCTCGACGCGCCCGGCGACAGCGTGACGGTGACGTTCGACCCGCGCCTCGTCCCGGCGGCCGAGTCGCTTCCGTCCGTCGACTTCGCCGAGCGGGGGACGCGGGCGGCGCGCTCGGCAGCCGTGCTGCGCGACCTCGACAACCGGAGCGAACTCGTCTTCGAGGCCCGACGCCGTGCGATCATGGCTACGCGGGGCGTGCCGCCGGAGGACCGACAGGCCGCGCTCGATGCCGCGATGCAGCCGTTCGATCTGAGCGCCGAAGACGCCCGCCTCGCCGCGGCCGCCGACGCGGAAACCGACCCCGCCGTGCGGCAGGCGATCCTGCTGAACTACGTCAGCGTCGAGACCGAACCGGCGCAGAAGGACCCGGCGCTCGCGTTGCGGGCGCTCCGCGACCTCGGGCCCGATGCGCCGCTGTGGGGGCTCTACCCCGCGCTCGTGCAGCGCACACTCGACCTCGCCCGGCTCGGCGATCCCGCGGCGGCGGAGCGGTCGGCGCAGGAGTTCTACGACGTGCACCCCGATCCCGATGTGCAAGCCTACGCCCTGCTGCACGGCCTCGACGTGGCCGACCGCGCGGGGCAGGAGGGGCGTGCGCAGGGCTATTTCGCCCTGCTGCAAGAGGAGCGTTTCGCCGAGACCGACCCCGGCCTCATCGCCGAAGCCCTCTTCGGCCGCTACGACCTCACCGGCGGCATCCACGTCGGTGCACCCGTCCCCGATTTCTCGCTCCAACTCCTCGACGCGGAGGGCACCGTCTCCCGCGCATCGCTCCTCGGCCGTCCGTACCTCATCGACTTCTGGGCCGTGTGGTGCTCGCCGTGCGTCGCCGAGATGCCGAACCTGCACGCGACGTACGACCGCTACCGCGAGCGCGGCTTCGATATCCTCTCGATCTCGATGGACGACACCCCGGCCGAGGTCCGCGCTTTCCGCGCCGAGCGGTTCCCGATGCCGTGGCTGAACGTCTTCTCTGAGGAAGGCTTCGGCGGTGATCTCGCCGAGCGGTTCGAGGTCGGCAGCCTGCCGAAGCCGATTCTCGTTGGGGCCGACGGGCGGATCGTGGCCGAAGGCTCGGACCTGCGCGGGGCGAATCTCGGCGCGGCGCTCGAACAGCTGTTCACGGAGGCCGGCCAATGACGACGCGCGACAACGGAGAGCTCGGCCGCCTGCTTGCCCGGGTGATGGCAGGCGTGGACGATTGGGAAGCGTCGTGGGGCGCGTTCGAGCGGCACCCGGCCTTGGCCGTGGATGCGGAGCGGCTCGACGCCGCGCTCGGCGAGTACCTCGACCGGCTGCGGGGGAACTACCCGTTCTTCCACCCGCGCTACGCCGGGCAGATGCTCAAGCCGCCGCACCCCGTCGCCGTCGCCGCCTACGCCGCCGCGATGCGGATCAACCCGAACAACCACGCCCTCGACGGTGGCCCGCCCACCGGCGAGATGGAAAAGGAGGTCGTCGCCGATCTCGCCGCCCTCTTCGGCTTTCCCGGCGACACGCTCGGCCACCTCACCGGCGGCGGGACCGTCGCAAACCTCGAAGCGCTGTGGGTGGCCCGGCACCTGCACCCCGACAAAGCCGTCGCCTTCAGCGCCGACGCGCACTACACGCACGGGCGGATGAGCGAAGTGCTCGGGCTCGACACCGCCGTGATCCCCACCGACGGGCGCGGCCACCTCGATCTCGCCGCGCTCGAAACCGAACTGCAGACCGGCCGCATCGGCACCGTCGTCGTCACGCCGGGCACGACCGGGCTCGGCACGGTCGATCCGATCCACGACGTGCTCGCGCTGCGCGACCGCTACGGCGTTCGCATCCACGCCGACGCAGCGTATGGCGGCTTCTTCGCGCTCCTCGCGCAGCCCGTCAGCGCCGCGCCCGCCGACTTCCCGGCCGAGGCGTTCCGCTCGCTCGCGGCCTGCGATTCGCTCGCCGTGGACCCGCACAAGCACGGGCTGCAGCCGTACGGCTGCGGCTGCATCCTCTTCCGCGACCCCGCCGTCGGCCGGTTTTACAGCCACGATTCGCCGTACACGTACTTCACTTCCGACGAGCTGCATCTCGGCGAGATCTCGCTCGAATGCTCGCGGCCCGGCGCCGCCGCCGGCGCGCTCTGGCTCACGCTCCGCGCCCTCCCGCTCCGCCCCGACGACGGCCTCGGCCCGATCCTCGCCGCGTGCCTCCGCGCCGCCCGTGATTGGGCAACGCGGATCGAAGCGTCTGACGTGCTCGACCTCTACCTCCCGCCCGAGCTCGACATCGTCACCTTCTTCCCACGTACGGCCGAGCCGACGCTCTCGGCCGTCGACGCCGCGAGTCAGCGGCTGTTTGACGCGGCGATGGCGGACAACGACCCCGTTTTCCTCAGCCTCTACCGTGTCCCGGCCGAGGCGTTCTGCGCGCTGCACCCGCACATCGAAGCCGATCAGCCGCACGTCCGCATCCTCCGCTCCGTCCTCATGAAGCCCGAGCACGAACGCGCCGTCGGCTGGCTGCACGGGCGCGTTGAGTCGATGGCGCAGCACTTGAGCACTTCCCCTTCAACGTGAATATGATGGCCGATCAGACAGGAATCATCGCAGGGCGCAACCCCGTGCGCGAGGCGCTGGAGCGTGGCGAGCGGAGCATCGAGAAGGTGTACCTCGCGAAGGGCGGCGGCGGGCGACCGCTGGACGTCATCCGCTCGCTCGCATCGGCGGCGGGCGTGCCGGTGCAGTTCGTGCCGCCGCAGAAGCTGAACAGCCTCGCGCCGGGCGTGACGCACCAGGGCTGCGTCGCGATTGCTGCGGCGCTGGAGTACGCCGTGCTCGAGGAGATGCTGCACGCGATCGCCGCGACGCCGGACGACGTGCGGGACACGAAACCGGTACTCGTCGTGCTCGACGAGATCACGGACCCGCATAACTTCGGAGCGATCCTCCGGAGCGCGGTGGCGGTGGGCGCGGCGGGCGTGATCGTGCCCGAGAGCAACCAAGCCCCGCTCAACACGACGACGCTGAAGGCGAGTGCGGGCATGGCCCCGCGCATCCCCGTCGCCCGCGTGACGAACCTCTCGAACGCGCTCCTCCAACTCAAAGAGCGGGGCTACTGGGTGGCCGGCCTCGACGGTGAGGCGGAGGAGACGGTGTGGACCCTCGACTGGGACCGGCCGCTCGCGCTCGTCGTCGGGAGCGAGGGGAAGGGGCTGCGGCCGCGCGTGCGCGAGACGTGCGACTTCCTCGTGTCGATCCCGATGCGCGGCCCGGCCGAGTCGCTCAACGCGTCTGTGGCGACGGGGATCGCGCTCTTCGCGGCCGTCCGCGACCGCGTCTGACCGCAGGGTCGGAGGACTGCGGATGGGCCGGACGGCACCCACTCCGTCCGGCCTCTTCCCGCAGGCAAATCAGCGGCGCAGAGGCTCAGCGCTTGTTGCGCAGGCCGTAGACGATCTTGCGGATCGTGTCGAACTGGAGGTAGGGATGCTCCTCGCGCAGCGCCTCGATGGCCTCATAGGCTGGGGTATCGCGGTGGCGCATCTGGCGAAACGCCTCGCGGATCCGGAAGTCGCGGACGCCCTTCTCGTTGAGCAGGTTGTGCTCGACGAGACGCTGGTACACGTCTTCACTGATGAGCCCTTCGAGCGGGTTTTCGGAGTCTGGTGCCGACGTATACTCCATGAGATCGGGCGGTTGGTACCGGAGCGAGCCGTGGTGGGGCTCGGCCCCGCGGCCACAGGATGCAGCCGCAAGGAAACGGTACGGATCGCGCCCAGCGACCTCAAGCCGAACGCTCCGAACGGTCGCCGCCTCAGTCCGAACGGACAGAGACCGCCGTCGAGTCGTAGAGCCATTCGGCGGCGGCGAGCACGGGCCGCCCGTCCTCCTGCCGCAGCGTGCCCTGCACGAAGAGCCGCTGCCCGACGAGCATCGGCAGCGCCTCCGGCAGCTCGACGCGCACGAGCCCCGTCCCGTCGTCGAGCGTGAGCACGCGCTCGCCCGCGCGCTGGTCGCTCACACGGCCGTTGATGGACACCTGCGCGCCCGACGCGGCGAGCGAATCGAGGGCGGAAACGGTCGTGGAGGAGAGGTCGAATGCGCCGGGCTCGCCGGGCGCCGCAGGCTCGTCGCCACGGCAACCGGCGAGGAGGAAGAGGAGAAGGAGGGGAGCGAAGCGCATCGGAGAGTCGGAGGTAGAGACGCAGCATGCTGCGTCTGCGCAGGCGCGCGCGTCTGTACGGCAGTCGGTAGGAAAGGCGAAGCTACGCCGACGGATCAGTGTCAGTCGAGGAGCGTGCCGTCTCGGCGCGGAGGGCGCGGAAGCTCGTGCCTTGTAGGAGCAGGCACAGCGCGCCGACGGCGGCGTAGAGCACGAGCTGCGCCGCATGCGAGAACACGGCGTAGGCCGTCGCTGGGGCCGCCGCCACGCCGAAAAGGACATCGAGCGTGCGGATCGTGACGAAGTGGTACGAGCCCACGCCGCCGGGCGACGGCACGGCCATCCCCACCGTCCCCACCATCAGCAGCACCCACGTATCGACCAGCCCGAGCGCGTCGATGCCGAACATCCGCAGTGGGAGGAACGTCACGAGGAGGTACGCGGCCCAGATGCCGAGCGTCGTCGCGACGATGCCGAGCCGGCGCGGCGCGCGGATGACGGAGGCGAGCCCGTCGCGGAACGACGCGAGCGTGGCGACGACGCGGGAGGCGAGTCCTTCGGCCCGCACGCTCCGCCGCAGCAGCGCCCGGAAGAGGAGGGCGAGCCCGACGAGCACGCCGATGCCGACTGCGACCACGATCCACCACGCGACGGGCGGGTCGGCGAGCAGGTCAGCCACGGGTGCGAAGAGCGGCGCGACGACCGCCGTCCGGTCGGCCAGAATGACGAACGCGGCGACGAGCCCGACGGCCAGCACGAGCACGTCCAGCAACCGCTCCACGACGACGGTCCCGAACACGCCGGAGAACGAGAGCCTCGACTGCGAGGCGAGGTTCGCCGTGCGCGCCACTTCGCCGAGACGGGGCGCGGCGTAGTTCACCATGTACCCGATCATCAGCGAGTAGAACGCCGTCTTGAATGGGACGCGGCCGACGTGCCCCTCGGTATCGGGGAGTGCTTCGAGCAGCATCTGCCACCGCCACGCGCGGAGGCCGTGCGAGCCGAGGAGGAGCACGACGAGCGGGAGGAGGTACCAGTAATTCGCCGTCCGCAGCGCGTCGCCGAGCGCGCCGAAGTCCACGTTCCGCAGCGCGAGCCACAGCAGCCCGCCGCCCAGCACGAACGAGCCGACTTGCACGAGGAGGGATTTGAGGCGCTGCGGCACGGGCGTCGGCGGATGGGGAGGCTACAAAAGAAACGGGGCGACCGAAGCCGCCCCGTCCCAAGTCTCTGCGAATACGGCTGCGAGCCGTTTACGAACGGAGGTCGACGACCTCGGCCCCCTGCGGCGTGACAAACCGGAACACGTCGTTGCCCAGGCGCGGGTTGACCTCCACGTCGCGGAGGTCGAAGGCGACGCGGGTGCCGTTGCCGTCGACGATCTGCACGCGCGTCGGGAGCGCGTCGCTCGCGCGGACGAAGAGCGTGACCTCGCGGAGAAACGAGCCCGACTCCTTCGGCGTCAGCTTCAGCCGGTCGTGACGGACGCCGCTGATGGACTCGCTGCCCTGCACGGTCACGTTGAAGCGGTCGGGGTAGTTGGTGAAGAAGTCGGCGGGGGAGAACGCCGTCTCGTCGGCGACGGCGTCGTTCACGAGGACCTGCTTCTCGGACTTCGAGTAGACCCACGCCGTCGTCCCGTCGGTGACGAGGGTCTGGTCGCCGGTCTCGATGCGGTAGGCGTCGCCGCGCAGCGTGAGCGTGCCTTCCATCGAGGCGTCGCCGATCGTCTGGACGAAGTGGGCGCGGAGGGCGTCGGTGGACTCGTAGCGCGCGCGGAGGCGGTCGAGGATGGTATCGCCCTTCTGGGCGTAGGCTTGTCCAGTCGAGAGGACAGTGGCGAAGAGGATCGCGGCGAGGAGAGCCGTAAAGCGTGATTTCTGGGTCATCATGAGCGTGCTCGGAAGAGGAAGCGTAGGGGTGGGAATCGGGCGTATCGAAGGCAAAGGGTGTGCCCGGGCGGGGGTCGAGCAAACGACGAGCGCCCCGCCGGACCGGCCGGCGGGGCGCTTCCGAAGCGGGAGTGCAACGGCACCCCGCTTACGAAGTTGCCTCTAGCTCCTGACGGCTCCCGACTTCGATCCGGCGCGGCTTCCGCTCCTCGGCCTTGCCGACGCGGAGCGTCAGCACGCCGTCATCGAACGTCGCGTCGATGTTGTCGGGGTCGACGTTGGGGCCGAAGTTGAAGGAGCGGAAGAACCGGCCGTACGACCGCTCGACGCGGTGGAACTGGCCGCTCTCGTGCTCCTCCCGCATCGACCGCTCGCCGGAGATCTTGAGCGTGCCGTCCTCGACCGTGATGTCGAGGTCGTCCCGGCCGATGCCGGGCAGGTCGAGGGCGAGGACGAACGCGTCGTCGGTCTCGGAGATGTCGGCGCGGGGTGCCCACACGGCCGATTCCTGCTGCTCGCCGCCCGTCGAGCGGGTGGGGAGGAAGTCGTCGAAGAGACGGGACATTTCGCGGCGCAGCACGTCGAAGTCGCTGCCGCGATGATAGCGCATGACAGCCATGGTAGGAATCGATGGTTGGTTTGAATAGAGGGTGGAACGATGGGATAGATCGCAATCTGTCCCATACACTTGATCGAATATCACACGCTGTGCCACGCGTAATTCCTTGTCATGGTGGCAGAGTGTCTCCGGTCAGTATCCCGTTCGTCTGTCAGATTTCACGAGCCATCGCATGACACGGAAGCCCCTCGTCATTCATTCTGGCGGACAGACCGGCGTGGACCGTGCCGCGCTCGACGCAGCACTCGCGGCGGGCGTCCCCGTCGGCGGGTGGTGCCCGCTCGGCCGGTGGGCGGAAGACGGACCGATCCCCTCGCGCTACCCGCTCCGCGAGACGCCGACGCCGGAGGTCGCCGAGCGCACGCGGTGGAACGTCCGCGACGCCGACGCCACGCTCATCCTCACGCGCGGCACCCCGACGGGCGGCACCGCGACGACGCTCGAAGCCGTCGACGCGCTCGGCAAACCGCGCTTCGTCGTCGATCTCGCGCAGATGGCGGACGTGGCGCCGGTGGCAGCGTGGGTACGGGCGAATGGGGCGACGGTGCTCAACGTCGCGGGGCCGCGCGAGAGCACCGCGCCGGGCATCTACGCGGAAGCTCACCGATTCATGACGCGGCTACTCCGCGCGCTCGGCGGGCGTTAGCCGTCGCTGCGGTCGGGGCCGAGCTTGAACTTGATCGGGAGCGAGAACCGGACCTTGACGGGCTCACCGCGCTGCGTGCCGGGCTCGAACCGCGCCTGCCGGACGACGCGGAGCGCTTCGGCGTCGATCTCGGGGCCGAGGCTGCGGAGGATCTTCTCGTCGATCACATTCCCCGTTTCATCGACGACGAACTGGACGAACACCGTCCCTTCGATCCCGTCCGCTTTGGCGGCTTCGGGGTAATGGATTTCCTGCTGGAGCCCTTCGAGCCCGCCGACGAGCTGGGGCGGATTCTCGACGTAGTTGAGGAGATCGTCGTCCTGCGCGCGGGCGGGGAGGGCGATGCAAAGGAGCAGCAGAATGGGCGTGAGGCGGGCAAGCATGGCAACGGAGCGTGAGTGAATGCAGCGAACGGGCGGCACAGGCCGCTACGTAATAGAGTCCGCTCGGCCGCTAACGTTGCTCGCCGTCCGTGTCGCCGCGCCGGATGCGGTCGCGGTAGCTGTTGCCGTAGAGGTCCTCGCCGTCGCGCAGCCGCCGGGCGGCGCGGGCATAGACGTAGACCACAGCCGCCGCCCCGCCGACGATCGTGAGGATGAGCGGGAGCCAGAACGGCACGTCGAACACGCCGTCGGCGAACCACCCCGGCCGCTTCGCCTTCACGTCCGGGTTCAGCACGGCCTTGTCAACGAGCCACACCGTCATCCCGATGCCGAACACGACGACGAGCGCCCCGGCGATGCGGAGCAGCTTCAGCGGGCCTTTCGGGATCGGCTCACTCATGGCGCGGCGAGGGCTACGTCTTCGCGCACGGGCAACCCGGCGGCGCGGAGGTGCTGCTTGGCCTCGGGGATCGAAAACGTGCGGAAGTGGAAGATCGACGCGGCGAGGACGGCGTCGGCCACGGCGAGCCCATCGCGGAGGTGGTCGAGCGTGCCCGCGCCGCCGGAGGCGATGACGGGGACGGTGACGTGCTCGTGGAGCGCTTCGAGCATGGCGAGGTCGTAGCCGTCGCCCGTGCCGTCGCGGTCCATCGAGGTGACGAGGAACTCGCCTGCGCCGCGCGCTTCGGCCTCGGCCGCCCACGCGAGCAGGTCGATGCCCGTCGGCTTGCGCCCGCCGTGCGTGAAGACCTCCCACCCCGACGCCGTCTCGCCCGTGCGTTTCGCGTCGATGGCGACGACGATGCACTGCGCACCGAACGCGCGCGCGCCCCGCGTGATGAGGTCGGGGTCGGCGAGGGCGGCGGAGTTGACGGCGACTTTGTCCGCACCCGCGTCGAGCATCGCGCGGATGTCGTCCACGGTCCGAATCCCGCCGCCGACGGTGAGGGGGATGAACACCTGATCGGCCGTGCGGCGGACGACCTCGTGCATCGTGTCGCGGCCCTCGTGCGTCGCCGTGATGTCGAGAAATACCAGTTCGTCGGCCCCGGCCTCGTCGTAGAACCGGGCCTGCTCGACAGGGTCGCCGGCGTCCACGAGGTCGACGAACTGCACGCCTTTCACCACGCGGCCGGCGTGGACGTCGAGGCAGGGGATGATGCGTTTGGCGAGCACGATGTTGGTGATTGGTCCCTTGTCATCGGTCAGTCACGACCGGCAACGCAAGACGTGGGAATTGGCGATGCGCCCATCCCGTGTCATCCTGAGCGGAGAGCGCGTTAGCAAACGGAGCCGAGGGATCTCGACGTTGCCGCTGCCTTTCAGATCCTTCGGCGGGCTCAGGATGACAAAAAGACGAGTGACAAAAGACAGAGCACGGTCAGTCGCAGTCGGCGTCAGGCTGCGCCATTTTCGCCGTTGAGTAGCGGTCGAGGTCGACCTCGGTCTTGCGGTGCCAGCACCAGAATTGCTGGCACGGAAACTTGTTCTCGTAGAGCGCGCGCCCGACGATCACGGAGTCAACGCCGAGCGGGCTCAGCTCTTGGAGGCGGAGGAGGTCGCGGTAGCCGGAGACGCCGCCGGACGCGGTGACGCGCGCCTTCGTGAGCGCCGTCCCGAGCGCGCGGTAGGCCTCGACGTTCGGCCCGTCGAGCATCCCGTCGCGGGCGATGTCGGTGTAGACGATGCGCCGGACGCCGCGCCGCTCCATGTCGAGCGCGAGGTCCACGGCGTCGACGCCGCTGCCTTTCTCCCAGCCCTCAACGCGGACTTCGCCGTCCTTCGCATCGATGCCCACGACGATCCGGCTGCACGAGTGCTTCGCCACGGCCTCCTCGACGAGGTCCGGGTTGCGGACGGCCGCGGTCCCGAGCACGACGCGGTACACCCCCGCGTCGATGAGAGCGTCGACATCGTCCATCGTCCGGACGCCGCCGCCGACCTGCACAGGAATGTCGAGCGCCTCGGCGATCTCGTGGATGATCGCGCGGTTGGAGGTCGCCTCGCCGTCCTTCGTGCGCGCTGCGTCGAGGTCGACAAGGTGGAGGACGCGGGCGTTCTGCACGCGCCACAGCTTCGCCATCTTGACGGGGTCGTCGAAGTAGACGGTCTCGTCTTCGTAGTTGCCCTGCCGGAGGCGGACGCAGTGGCCGCCGCGGAGGTCGATAGCGGGGATGACGAGCAGCATGGGATCGGGAGGCGGGGGAGCGGGGGGAAGCGTGCTGTCGAGGCGTTCAACGCCTCATTCCACGGCTCGGTCCGCGAAGTTCCGAAGCAGCCGGAGCCCGGCCGCCTGGCTCTTCTCGGGGTGGAACTGCACGCCGGCGACGTTCCCGCGCTGGACAACGGCGGGGAAGCGCTCGCCGTACTCCGTCTCGCCGAGCACGTCGGCGGCGTCGGCGGGCGCGGCGTGGTACGAGTGGACGAAATAGAAGTGCGCCTCGTCGGCGAGGCCGTCGAAGAGCGGGTGGGGACGGGTGGCACGGACCGTATTCCAGCCCATGTGCGGCACCTTCAGCGGGCGGCCCTTCTCGGAACCACGCGCCCCGTCGAAGCGGACGACGCGGCCGGGCAGCAGCCCGAGGCCTGCGTGCTCGCCCATCTCCTCGCTCGCCTCGAAGAGGAGCTGCATCCCGACGCACACGCCGAGGAGCGGCGTCCCGGCCTCGGCCGCCGCGCGCACCGGCTCCCACAGCCCGCGCTGCCTCAACTCGTCCGCGCAGGCCCCGAACGCGCCGACGCCGGGGAGCACAAGCTTGTCGGCCCGTGCGATGTCGTCGGGATTCCCGCTGCGCACCGGCTCCGCGCCGACGGCCTGGAACGCCTTTTCGAGCGAGCGGATATTCCCGATCCCGTAGTCGATGAGGAGGAGCATCGGGTCAGCGGAGTTCGCTCAGCTCTTTCGAGCGGGCGGTGGCGGTGGCGACGGCGTTGATGAGCATGGTTCGCAGCCCGTGCGCTTCGAGGTCGGCGACGGCGGCGATCGCGGTGCCGCCGGGCGTCGTGACTTCGTCGCGGAGGATGGCGGGGTGCTTGCCCGTTTCTAGCACGAGCTTGGCCGCGCCGAAGACGGTCTGCGCCGCGAGGCGGAGCGAGGTCGGGCGCGGGATGCCCTGCTTCACGCCGCCGTCGGTGAGGGCTTCGATCACCATATAAATGTAGGCCGGGCCGCTGCCGGAGAGTCCCGTCACAGCGTCCATCAGTTCCTCCGGCACCTCGTCGACCATGCCGACGGCCCCGAAGATCTCGTGCGCGATCCCGACGTGGTGCGGCGTGGCGAAGCGCCCGGCCGCGATCGCCGTCGCGCCCTCGTCGACGAGGGCAGGCGTGTTCGGCATCGCACGGATCACGGCGATCTCGGCTCCGAGCGTGTGGAGGATCGTCTCCGTCGTCGTTCCCGCGAGAACGGAGATGACGACGGCGTCCTCCGCGACGTGGCCCCGGATTGTTTCGAGCACGCCGATGGCCTGGTACGGTTTGACGGCGAGGATGACGACGCTTGCGCCGTCGACGGCGGCGACGTTGTCCGTTCCGGTGTGGATGCCGGGGAACTGCTCGGCGAGGGCGTCGAGGGCCGCGGTGCTGCGGCGCGTTACGCGGACCTGGTCGGGCTCGAATTCGTCGCCGCGGAGCATCCCGCCGAGGAGCGCGCGCCCGATGTTGCCGGTCCCGAGGATGGCGACGGTCTGGTTTTTTAGCACGGAACGAGGGGTCGGTGAAAGGGAGACGGAACGTACCGTCGCCGCGCGCGCGTGGCCCACACTCCCGGATGAAGAATCGCCCGTTTCTCGCTCTATCGCCCGAGTATATCGGCGACGGGGATGCCCGGCAGATCCGGCAGCGCGGCGACGGTCAGCGTGTGGCCCGGCGTCATTCGGACGATGTCGACGTAGTCCTCGTCGCCCGGTTCGCGACACACCTCGACGTAGCCGTCGGTGAGGTACACGATCCACACTTCGGCGATACCGAATGCGGCGTAGAGCGGGCGCTTGACCCGGCGGTCCACCTCCGCCGACGAATCGGCGACCTCGATGACGAGCAGCACGTCCTCCGGCGTCGGGACGCGGTCCTGCGGTGCATCGGGCCGGAGGAGCGCAAGGTCCGGCTCGGGCTCGTTCCGATGCCCGAGGTGGATCGAGTTCTGCACGCTGAGACGCGCTTGGGGCTCGTCGCGGGCGTAGAGGCGGCGGGCGAAAAGCTCAGTGATGCGGTTGACGGCGTGGAGGTGCGGCGGGCCGATGGGGGACATGGTGACGATGCGTCCGTTGATGAGTTCGACGCGGTCGTCCTCGGTGAGCACGCCGGCGCGGGCGAGGGCGTGGTATTCCTCCGCCGTGAACAGGCGCTCGCGGGGGGCGAGGGCAAGCACGGCGGCGGCCGAATCGATGAGGGCGGGCGAATCGTGCATGGCGACGGTCGGCGGGTTCGCAGCTACAACGCGGGGCCGGACGGGGGGTTGCTACAGCGTGCCCTTCGTGGACGGCATGGCGGCGTTGGCGGTGTCACGGCGAACGGCGTGGCGGAGGGCGCGGGCGGCGGCTTTGAAGAGGGCCTCGGCGCGGTGGTGGTCGTTCCCGCCGTAGAGGACCGCGAGGTGGAGGTTCATGCGGGCGTGCTCGGCGAGGCTGTAGAAGAAGTGCCGCACCATCTCCGTCGAGAGGTCGCCGACGGTGGCGCGGTCGAAGGCGGCGTCGAACACGAGATAGAACCGGCCGGAGAGATCGACGGCGCAGCGGGCGAGCGTCTCGTCCATCGGCACGAGCGCGTCGCCGTAGCGGTTGACGTGGGCCTTGTCGCCGAGCGCTTCGGCGAACGCCTGCCCGAGCGCGATGCCGACATCCTCGACGGTGTGGTGGTCGTCCACGTGGAGGTCGCCTTCGCAGCGGACGGTGAGGCCGAAGCCGCCGTGACGGGCGAAGAGGTCGAGCATGTGATCGAGGAAGCCAACGCCCGTGGCGTTGTCGTAGTCGCCGCCGTCGAGCGCAAGGTCGACGGAGACGCGGGTTTCGGCGGTGGCGCGCTCGACGCGGGCGGAGCGAGGGGAGAAGGGGGCCATGCGGAATCGGTCGGGTGAAGGGGGCAGAATACGTGGAGCCACGACGCCGTCGTATAAAGAGGGAGAAAATTGGGAGGCATGGCAGCAGGCGGAAACCGGACCTGCTGCGCCCGCTATGAACGAGCGCTGTCAGCCGCGTTTCGTACTCGTGTGTCCGACACCCGGGTCGCTGTCCAGTTACATTCCGTCGTTCCCGCGTGTCTCTCGTTTCCCCCTCGCCTGTGCCTGCCGCCGTGCCGACTGCCGCCCCCGCTTTCACGAATGCCTCCATCGACGACGCGCTCCGCGAGCACTTCGGGTTCGAGTCGCTACGGCGAGGCCAGCGCGAGGCCGTCGCCTCGGTCGTGGCGGGGAAGAACACGCTCGTCGTGATGCCGACGGGGGCGGGGAAGTCGCTCGTCTATCAGCTCTCGGCGTGCCTGCTCGACGGCGTGACGGTCGTGATCTCGCCACTCATCGCGCTGATGAAAGATCAGGTGGACGCGCTCGACCGGCGCGGGATTCCGGCCGTCGCCCTCAACTCGTCGATGCCCGTCGAGCAGCAGCGGGCCGGGCTCGACGCGCTGCGGAGCGGGGCGGTCCGGCTCGTCTACGTCGCGCCCGAGCGGCTCCGCAACAAGTCGTTCCTCCGCGCGCTCGCCGAGGCCCGGGTCGCCCTCCTCGCCGTCGATGAAGCCCACTGCGTGAGTCAGTGGGGCCACGACTTCCGGCCCGACTACCTCCAGATCGCGAAGGCTCGTCACCACATGGGCGACCCGCCGACCGTCGCCCTCACGGCTACGGCGACGCCGCTCGTGCAGGACGACATCCTCGCCACGCTCGACGTCGATCACGCCGAGCGCGTCGTCACCGGCTTCAACCGGCCGAACCTCACGTTCTCCGTCCAGTCCACGCCGTCGGCGAACGACAAGCGCCGCGCGCTGAAGGCCGTGCTCGACGAGCAGACCGGGCCGGGCCTCGTCTACGTCAGCACGCGGAAGCAGTGCGACGACGTGACGCGGTTCATCCGCGACGAGGTCGGTCGCGAGGTGCGTGCGTACCACGCCGGCCTCTCCGACGCCGAGCGGACCGACGTGCAGGACGCGTTTATGACAGGCGGGCTCGACCTCGTCGTCGCGACGAACGCCTTCGGGATGGGCGTGGACCGGGCGGACGTGCGCTTCGTCGTCCACTGGGGGATCCCGTCCACGCTCGAAGCCTACTACCAAGAGGCCGGCCGTGCGGGCCGCGACGACAACCCTTCCGAGGCGCTGCTTCTGTACGCGACGCAGGACGCTTCGCTGCGCGAGTGGTTCATCGACCAGAACGCCCCGTCCGAACGCGACCTCCGCGCGCTCCACCGTCACCTCGCTCGCGAAGCCGGCGGTGGCCTCGCCACCGTCGATCAGGACGCCGTGGCGAGCCGCGTCGATCAGCACCCCGTCGGCGTGCGCGTGGCGATGAGCCTGCTGGAGCGGATGGGCGTGCTGGAGCGCGGCGACGACCAGGGGCCGCTCCGTCAGTACGGTGTCGGGGAGTGGAATGCGGAGCAGGCCGCGCGCGTGCTCGCCTCCTCCGAGAAGCGGCAGAAGGCGAAGCGGCAGGCGCTCTACCGGATGATCCGCTACGCCGAAGCCGACGCCTGCCGCCGTCAGATGGTGCTCGACCACTTCGGCGATCCCGAGCCGCCCGAGGCCGCGCGCTGCTGCGACAACTGCCTCGTCGCTGCCGAGATCGCCGCCGCGCCGAGCGAGGGCGAACTCCCGCCGTTCGCGAGCCTGCCGATGGGGTCGCGCATCGCGCTCGGCCTGCTCGATGCGGCTCAGCGGCTGAAGTGGAGCGTCGGGCGGAAGACGCTCGTGAAGCTGCTCTCGGGCTCCAACGCGAAGGGGATGGACCGCCGCGAGTACACGGAGTCGCCGTACTACGGTCGCCTCGGCTTCATGTCGCAGGACGATATCGACGGGCTCTACAAACAGCTCATCGCGGCGGGCTACCTCAAAGTCGTCGGGGCCGAGTACCCCGTCGTCGAGCTGACGGCGACGGGGCGGCGCGCGCTCGCCCATCGCGAGGCGATTCCGATCGAGATGCCGGTGACGGGGCGCAGCGCGTCCCCCGGCTCCCGGGTCGAGACAGCGGTGCAGGCCCGGCCGCTCGACGAGATCGGCGTGGACCTCCTCGGCGCGCTCAAGGCGTGGCGGACGGAGCAGGCCCACGCGCAGGACGTGCCGCCGTACGTCGTATTCAACGACCGCACGCTCGACGCGATCGCCCGCGCCCGGCCCGACAGCGACGACGCGCTCCTCGCCATCAAAGGCATCGGCCCGGCGAAGCTGGAACGCTACGGCGCGGACGTGCTGCGTCTCGTCGCGGAGGCGGCGGGGTAGCAGGTCCTCGCTTCCGGTTCAGACCAGCAATTCCGCCGGGTGCTCGTGGCCGTAGGCGCCGGAGCCGAAGAGGGCGAAGTCGTAGCGGCACGGGTCCGCCGGGTCGAAGGCGCGGCAGCGCATCGTGAGTTCGAGGGCCGCGCGCCAGTCGTCCTGCTTACGGTCGAGGAGCCCGAGGGCTCGGGCCTGGCGACCGGAATGCACGTCGAGCGGGAGGACGAGCTGGGCCGGGGTGATGCGGGTCCAGAGCCCGAAGTCGACGGGCCCGGGGCGGACCATCCAGCGGAGGTACATGCAGAGCCGCTTGGCGGCGCTGCCGGTGTCGGGGCGGGCGAGGTGCTTGCGGAGTCGAGGCGGCGTGTCCGGCCGGGCGGTCAGCACGCGCTCGCTGAAACCCTGGATGGCGGGGCCGACGTTACGAGCGTCGGGGGGGAGGCGCTCGGCGAACACGGCTTCGAGCGATCCGTGCTCGCGCAGCAAGACGGAAAGCGCGTGCGTCAGCGCGACGGCGTCCGCTGGCTGGAATGTGCGGTGTTTGAACCCGGCGAGCCGAGGGCCATCGCGGTCCGGGTCGAAGTCGCGGACGAACGTGTAGGGGCGGAACCGCATCCGTTCGCAGAGGTCGGCCAGCTTCGCCATGATCGTCACGCGGCGGCCCCACGCGAGGAGGGCGGCGTAGAGCCCGATCACCTCGCGGTCGCGCGCGTCGTCGAAGCCATGCGGGATCGCGATGGGGTCGTCGGCGATGAACGCCCGCCGCTCGTAGCGGTCGACGAGGCCATCGAGGTAGGATTTGAGTGCAGCGTCGGCCATAGAAACGACGTAGGGGCGACCGGCCGGTCGCCCCTACGGGGTCGGGAGGTGGACGGGGGGATCAGCCGATGGTCTTGTCCGGCCCGTCCTTCGGCGTCACGGGCTTCGACGCCGGCGTCTCGGTCGGCTTCCCGGAGACGTGGTCGGCATCGGGGTCGCGCTCGACGACGATCGTCACGTCGGTCAGGAGGGCGGCGAGGGCGCCGAGGGCCGCGAGCACGGGGGAGAGCAGGACGGCGGCCGCGCCGGCCCCGACACCCACCGTCATCGGGACTTCGAGGAGGACGCGGTCCTCCTTCTTAATGCGGATGTGGCGGACGTTACCCTCTTCGATCAGGTCGCGCACGCGGTCCACGAGCTGGTTGCCCGCGAGCTTGATCTCTTCAATGGCCTCGCTAGCTTTCTTCGAGGGGGAGTTAGGGTTCTTGCTCATGATAGGATGTCGAGTAGATGGGGAGAGGTCCCGCCGCGCACCCGGGCGGAGAGGAGAAGGTGGTGCGAGAAGCACGGCGGGACGCGCCGAATGGTTCCGAGTAACTCCGCTGCCGGTGCGGTCGAAACCGTATCAAGTCATTACAAAAAGGAACCGGGCCGGGCGACTTTTCCGGTTCGGACGAGCGGGCGGGGCACCGAGAGAAGGGCGTCGAATCAGATTAGCGAGTCGGATCGGAGCGAAAATGCGCGCTAAACGGAGAGGTGGAGGGGGAGAGGCCGAGGTTCCGGTGTGGCGCGGACGGTTCGGGCACGGCCCATGCTAAAGGGAAGGCAGAGCGCGAATGGGAGCACGCCGTATCGGTCGCCATCCGCAACACTCACTCCACATAACCCGGAGCGCCAGTCGTACAGCGGCGTGCTCCAGCAGGAACCAACCAACCAACTTTAAGAGGTATCCCCCATGGGTCAGCAGCAACTCCTCCTCCTCGTCCTCGGCATCGTCATCGTCGGCCTCGCGGTCGTCGTCGGCATCCAGGCCTTCGGCGAGAACCAGAAGAAAGCCAACTCCGATGCCATCGTCAACGACGCCGTCCGCATCGCCTCCGACGCGCAGGCGTGGAAGCTGAAGCCCGCCGCCTTCGGTGGCGGTTCCAATGAGACGGGCATGGAGAACTTCTCGCTCGCCCAGGTCGGCTACACGGTGTCGAGCGGTGTCTACTCCAACCTCAATGGCGACTTCGAAGTCACCGCGTCCACGACGAGCCTGATCATCGAAGGCACGAACGATGACAACGACAACGAGGTCCAGGTCGGTGTCTTCGGTACCACTCCTGAGTGCATCGCCACCGCAGTCGGCGCGATCGGCAGCGTGACCTCGCCTACCGCCCCCAGCGGGTGTGCGTTCTAAGGCCCAGGATGCTGCATGAACTTGGCGGCATCTCTGTCGGGCTTCGGTCCGATGGGGATGCCGCCTTCGCATTTTACCCCGCTTAGTACTTCTGCCGCTCATGTCTGTGCGTCCTCGTCTCCCCGTTTCTCCGTGCTCTGCGCGCAACGCGCTGTGTCCAACGCTGCGGCAGCGCGAAGTAGCGTACCAACTCCGGCTCCTGTTCGTCCCTGTCGCGCTGGTCGTCATGGTGGGTCGCCTGATTGAATACACATTCGTGGTCAACCTGGCACCCCACGATGTTGCGACGTTGCTGGTCAATAATCTTCCTGCCTTGACGCTGCTGATCGCCGTCTTCGTGACCGGGTTCATTGCGCTCAGTGTGCGGCTTCAGGGCCGCCATCCCCTCGTCACCGGGATAGCGGGAGTTGCATTTGCGGTGGCCGTGTTCGTCGGGGGGGCGTTCCTGCTTCCGTGGTGGGTCAAGGGATGGGTGTCAGGGAGGACGTTTAGCTATCTCCGCTGGGACTTGCTGGCGGTGCTGGCGGCGTTCTTGTTCAGCACAGCGATTCTTACGTATGTCCGCGGGGTGGGGCAGAGAGTGGCTCAAGGGGCGATAGGCTTGGCGGCGTTGGTCTGGGTGCTCTTCTACCTCGTTGAAGCTAGCGTCCTCGCCACAACGGGGATCGCGGGGAGCTATTTCATGCTGCAGGATCTCGTGGTGCGGCCGTTCGAAGTACTCCCCCTACTCGTCAGCGAGCTCGAATGGGTGCATGTTGCCATCCTCGGAGGCCCGCTCGTGACGGTGCTCTCCGCTCCGCATGTGGCGCGGCTATGCTCCCAAGCGAGCGCTCCGGGTAGGCAGAGAGCCGTGATTCAGGACCGCTACGGCATGAGGCGTATGTGGTGGGTAGGAGGGGCGTTTGCCGCCCTCGTGGCGTTCGCCCCCGTCTCGTCCGAGATCCCCGTCGAGACCTCGATGAGCCGCTTCGTCCAGATGGCATCCTATGAGATCGCGGGCGAGGAGGCCGCCCTCTCGCCGAACGGCGTAGAGGGATTCGATACGCGAAGCCTCTACCTCGCTGCGACGGACAGCACCCGGGCGAAGAACGTAGTCGTCATCGTGATGGAATCGATCCGCAGCCGATCGATGAGCCTCTACAACGACGAACTCGATACGACTCCGTTTCTGGACTCGCTCGCCCGCTACAGCCTCGTGGCCGAGCGCTTCTACACACCCGTGTCCTACACGAACAAGTCGATTGTGAGCCTGTTTGGGGGGATTTATCCCGGCCCGGAAGGCTACCTGCTCGAGGGCGAAGCCTTGCCCGGAGGCATTCCAGCGCGGGGTCTCCCATCTCTCCTCGACGATCACGGGTACCGCAGCGCGTTCTTCACCCCCGCCATCATGGCGTTCGAGCGCAAAGACGTCATCTTAGCCAACCTCGGATTCGACGAGATGTACGGGGACAGCAGCTACCCCAAAGCGGGGTTCGCCCAGAAAGCGTACTTCGGATACGAAGACCGAGTCGCGCTCGACGCCACCCTCGACTGGGTCGAGGACGCCGACGTTTCGGGCGAGCCGTTCTTGCTCGGGCTCCTGACCCTTTCTTCGCATCACCCCTATGACTTGCCGCCATCTTTCGAGACGCGTCCATACGGGACCGGCGACCCGGATCTTGAGGCGTACCTCAACTCCATTCGTTACACGGATAGCTTCGTCCGAGATCTGATGGCCGGGTTCGAGAAGCGCGGACTCCTCGACAAAACGGTATTCATCGTGGTCGGCGATCATGGCGAGGCCTTCGGCGAGCACAGCCAGCGGATGCACGGCGATGTGTTGTGGGACGAGGCGCTTCAGATCCCCGCGCTCGTGTACGCTCCGGGGATCGTCCCAGCCGGACGCATCTCCGGCGCCCGATCCAGCATCGATATCGTACCGACCGTCTTGGACGTGCTCAACCTCGATGCACAGGGGGCGACTCTGCCTGGCGTGTCTCTCCTCGAACCCAATCCGGCTGACCGCACGCTCTTCCACGCCTGCCGAAATGCGAGAGCCGGGCTGGCTGTCAGGAAGGATTCGCTGAAGTACGTCTACTGGATTCGCAGGCCGACTCAGGTCTTCAACACGGCACAGGACCCGGAAGAACGGTTCGACATCGCTGCAGATATCCCGCACGAGCAGGTCAGGCGGGTGGAGTCCGAGGCCCGCACGTGGTACTTCTACAACGAGCAGGCATACGAAGCGGCGCGGGTGGATGCCGCGTTCAGAAAGGAAGACCGGCTGGCATGGCGTTCGGAAAACGAGGCGCGCTACGAGCGGGCGAAGTATTGGCAGGAAGAGTGACGGCGGCGTCAACGCAGGGCGGTTGGTGCGGTTCGAGGGCGGGGTAGGGCAGGCCGGCGCAGCTTCACTGCCGGGCGTTGAGTCAGTCGCTTTGGCAATGAACTTGCCCTATGGTCGATATCCCTGCTCCCAGGCCCTGAAAGGGGGATTCGAGCGGGACTTCATCACGAAAGGAACCGCCGCCGGTCGATTCTTTCCACTAGCATCCAACACACCTTATGGGCCAGCAACAACTCCTCCTCCTCGTCATAGGGGTCATCCTCGTCGGGCTCGCCGTCATGGCCGGGCTAACAGCGATTCAGACGCACATCCGGCAGGATGAGGCCGACGGCCTCGTGGACCGCTCCCTCGCGATCGCGACGTACGCCTACTACTGGAAGTCACGGAATGACCCGTTCGCCGGCGGCGACCAGTCGTACGAGAACCTCGCAACGAACGGGATGGGCACGCTCTCGCTCGATACGGCGACGGTCCGGGGTCGCTTCGACATCACGAATGCGTGGCCGGACTCCGTCGAGATCACGGCCGTCAGCTCGCGCTACCCCGACATCGGTGTGCGCATCGTCGTCGACCAGTACAACATCAAGCGGACGACGGTCCGTTTCGACGGCACGTTTGCACTGAACTAGCCCGCGCCGTCTTGGCTCTCACATGGAGCCGCCCCCCTTTCCGCCAGAACCACACGACACACCGCCATGGGAGAGTTTCGATTCAGCGGGCTGAGCACGGCCGGGCAACCGGTGCAGGGCACCGTGTTTGCCCCCAACAAGCGGACGGCGCACAAGAAGGTCGCCGACCTCGCCGACCGCCACAAGTTCACGCTCCGCGACCTCGACGAGCGCGTGTTCTTCCGCTACAAGATCAAGCACCCGAGCGGGAAGGTCGTCACCGGGGAGCAGAAGGCGTTCTCGTCGGAGGAGATCGAGTCGGCGCTCTCGCGGATGGGGATGGAGGTGCTCTCCGTCCAGAAGAAGCTCTTCAACACGCAGCGGCCCCCGCCGAACCAGGACGTCATCATGTTCGTCCGCCTCGCGGCCAACCTCCTCTCGGAGAAGATGCCGTTCAACGAGGTGCTCAACCTCCTCACGGCCGACATCTCTTCGGCGGCGCTGAAGCAGACGATCCGTGACATCAACTCTGACCTCAAGGGCGGCATCGAGGCCAAGCAGGCCTTCATGAAGCACCAGGACAAGCTCGGCAAGTTCACGGCCTACATGCTCGGCGTGGCGTCGCAGTCCGGCAACATGAGCGAGATCTACGAGGCTACGGCCAAATTCCTCGAGCGGCGCGACGAGTTCAAGAAGAGCATCCGCTCGTCGATGATCATGCCGGCGGTGACGATCCTCGCGACGCTCGGCGTGTTCATCTGGTACATCTGGTACATCGTCCCCGCTACCGCCGGCCTCTTCGCCGACTTCAAAGGCATCGAGCTCCCGCCGCTGACTGCGGCCTCGCTCGTGCTCGCGGACTGGCTCGACCACAACATGATGTGGCTCCTGCTCGGGATCGCGGCCGTCGTGGGCGGTATCGTCGCCTTCCTGCGGAGCCCGAAGGGGACGTTCCTCGCGCACAAGCACATGATTCGGATGCCCATCATGGGCAGCCTCCTGCACAAACTCAACATCGAGGTGTTCAGCCGCGTCTTCGCGATCCTCTACTCGGGGAGTGGGCAGAACATCGAGGTCATCAAGGTGGCCGCCGAGGCATGCGGTAACTCATACATCGAGCACCGCGTGAAGACGGTGACGATCCCGATGATGGTGGCGCAGGGTGCCGACCTCGTCCGCGGGATGGAGGCCGCCGGCGTCTTCACCCCGATGGCGATTGCCCGCTTCCGCACGGGCTCCGAGACCGGGGCCGTGCGCAAGAGCGCGCAGCAGATGGCCGACTACTACGAGAAGGAGACGACGATGAAGCTGGAGGTGGCGCTCCAGTCGATCCAGACCGTCGTGTCGCTCTTCATTGGCATCATCGTGGCCGGCCTCACCGTGCTCTCGGCCGAAACGGCGCTGATCCGCCCCGGCGCGCAGGACCTCATGGGCCAATAAGCGAAGGAGCGTCTGAGCGGCGGCGGGGTGGGGCGATAGGCCTCGCCTCGCCGCCCCCGCATGAGCCCATCACTAAAACGCGACGTTTGGGTAAAGAAAAGTGCCGCCGCGCCGATACCTGAAAGTGCCCGTGTTGGGTCCCTACGCACGCCTCTCTCTGTCTTAGCACGCCACGCCATGTCCGACAGCCGGAACCCCGACGACTCCTCGCTCAGCACCTTCGGCTTCCGCGTTCAATCCATGATGGACGAGGAGCAGGAGTCGGCCGATGGTTGGGTATCGCTCAACAACCTGAGCGCGCCGGCCGAGCCGCCGTCCAGCGCCCCTGCGCGACACGAGGGGCGCCCGTCTCAGGCGTCGCGCCCGGGCACGCCCGAGTCCGCGCCGGCCGGCAGCCCCCTTCACGGCTCCGACGCCGCCAAGCTGGGCGGCGACGGCGCGAGCACGCCCGCGCAGCCGGCGGCTCCGTCCGCGTACGGTCGGTCGCAGGACCGCGTGATCCAGGCCCTCCTCAGCAAGGGGATGGTCACGCCCCAACTCGTCGAGGAGTCGGCGGAGGCGAAGCGGAAGAGCGCGCTCCGGGAGCCGCTCTGGCGCGTGCTCGCGGACAACCCGAAGGTGGACCGCGACACGGTCTTCGCGCAGGCGGCGCTCACGTACGCTTTCCGCATCGCTCCCGTCAAAGACCGGAAGCCGGAGCCGGATTTCGCTAAGACCGTGCTCGACTCGTTCACCGAGGAGCTGCGCGACGAGCTGATCAACCTGAACATCGCGCCCTACGCGTATGCGCAGGAGCACGGGTCGGGCTTGCTCAAGCTCATCTTCATCACCGACGACCCGATGCGGCCGGACCTCCAGCGGCTGATGCACGCGCTGGACCTCGACCGCTTCGAGATGTCGTACGCCCCGCGCATCGTCGTGCGCGGCGTGCTGGAGAAGGCGTACCCGCGGAAGAACGTCTACCTCGAACGCATCCGCGAGGACGAAGGCGACCAGGCCGCCGTCGACTTCGGGATGAGCTTCGAGAACAAGGAGAACAAGCTGCTCGACGAGGAGGCGCTCGAGGCGGAGATCAGCCGGAGCTCGCTTATCAACCTCGTCGAGGCCCTCCTCATCGAGTCGGTGCGGATGGGCGCGAGTGACATCCACGTCTATCCGAATGCCAAGCGCAAGATCGAGATCCACTTCCGCGTGGACGGCCGGCTCCAGCGCTGGCACACCGAGGAGAAGGGCCACCCCGAGGCGCTCCTCGCCGTGCTGAAAGACAACGCCATCAACGTGGACCGCTTCGAGCGCGACACGGCGCAGGACGGCTTCATCCAGCGCTGGATCGACGACACCCTCATCCGCTACCGCGTGAGCGTGCTCCCGATCGCGAACGCGAACCCCGACGTCCGCGCCGAGTCCATCGTCATCCGAGTCCTCGACGACCGGAAGGTGATGACGGACCTCTCCAAGCTCGGCCTCCTGCCCTTCGCGCAGGAGCAGTTCAACAAGGCCATCCGCCAGCCCAACGGCATGGTGATCCTCACCGGCCCGACGGGCTCGGGGAAGTCGACGACGCTCGTGGCCGCGCTCAGTCAGGTCGTTAGCCCCGAGGTCAACGTGCTGACGGTCGAGGACCCGGTGGAGTACATGATCCCCGGCGTCCGCCAGATCAAGCTCTCGCACAAGCTCAGTCTCGAGGGCGCCCTCCGCGCCATCCTCCGCCACGACCCCGACATCGTGATGGTCGGCGAGATGCGTGACAAGGACACGGCGGAACTCGGCGTGAAGCTCGCCAACACGGGCCACCTCACGTTCTCCACGCTCCACACAAACGACGCGCCGAGCGCGATCTCGCGTCTCTACAAGATGGGGCTGGAGCCGTTTCTCATCGCCTACGCCATCAACCTTGTCGTCGCCCAGCGGCTCATGCGCACGCTCTGCCCCGATTGCAAGGAGGTCGACGACGACGTGGATGTCGTGCTCGCCAAGCAACTCGGGTTCACGGACGAGATGCTGGCGGACATGACGATCTACCGGGCGGGCAACGACAAGGATTGCGTGGCGTGCAAGGGCCGGGGCTACAAGGGGCGCCGCGCCGTGGCCGAGGCGCTCTACTTCTCGCCCCGCATCCGCGAGATGATCGTCGAGGCCGGCGACACGATCGACGAAGACGGGCTCAAGGCGCAGGCGGTGAAGGAAGGGATGCTGACGCTCCAAGCGTCCGCTCGTGAGCTCGTCAAGATGCACGAGACCTCGCTCGACGAGATGCTCCGCGTGACGGCCGGCGACGTGTGAGTCGCGTCGCCCGTGCCTGTCGGTCGGGGTAGAAACGTCCACCCAGGGACCGTTTCGTAACGAATCCCGTGTGCGGCGAAGGGCTGTCTCGGAGGCGGGCCGATCAGCGCAAACAGTGGGGCGGAGGTTCCGGTGGCGCAGGGTTACAGAATGGAGTTCAGAACCTGTGGGGGTTCTAAAACAGCGACATAGGTACGGTTGTCGCTTGATCGAGGGCTACCCGCATTGAATCTCAACGCCCCACGACATGCCGCAGACGCTCCTCGGTCTCCTCGCTCTCGCGATCCTGACGCAGCTGACGTTCAGCCAGCAGCAGGTGACGATGAAGTCGTACCAGAACCAGCTCCGCGACGAGTTCAGCGTGGCCGCCTCGGGCATGCTCATGGAGGCGATGGAGCTCCTCGCCGCCCGCCCCTTCGACTCCGCGACGACACCGGGAGAGGTGCTCAGCCACGGGTTCCCGGACTCGACCCGGTTCGGCAGCTTGGGGCCGTCCGGGGCTGAAGCCTCCCGAGCCTGCGACCTCTTCGAGATCGACCTCGCGATGTGCAACGACCTCGACGATTTCTCGCGCGAAGACTACTGGTGGCCGGCCGAGGTCGAGCTCAGCAACGGGCACACGCTGCCCTTCGAGGTCCAGGTCAACGTTGACTACGTCCTCGGCGGCGCTCCCGACACGCCCGTCTCTTTCGAGACGACGAACAAGCGCGTCGTGCTCCTCGTGCGGACGCCGCTCCTCCCGAATGAGGGTCCGTTCATCCACCTGGAGCGGGTGATCGCCTACGATCCCAGCAAGGCCGTGGCCGACTGCATCGACGTCAACGCCTCGGTCGTGGACGCCGTTGCGAGGTGCTCCACGGCCCGCTCCGGTGGCCCGCTCCTGCCGCTCCCCTTCTGACGATCGGACCATGACCCTACTCCTCGACAACATCATCGCCTCGATCATCATGGCGACCATCCTCCTCTCGCTGGCGGCGACGCAGCTCCGCGTGCAAGAGGCTGGGATCTCGCAGGTGTCATCTCACTCGGCGAAGAACAAGGCGCTCTCCTTCGGGCAATGGCTCGACGAGGACATCGTCTCGCTCGGCGAGAACGTCATCGACCGGAGCGCGCGCTTCGAGAGCCCGGATACCTCTTCCTACCAGGTCTACACGATCGACGGGAGCGGCACCCGCCAGGAGCGGACGATCACGTACACGACGGAGTGGCGGTTCTACAGCGACCGGCTCGCCGGCAGCATCAAGCAGCGTAAGGCTACGCGCTACAAAATCATCGAGCAGCCGGACCCGCTCGAAGTCGAGCTGAGGGACGGCTCCACGTACGACCGCCCGCTGTTCCAGCTCGAACGCGCGACATCGGGCTGGAAGAACGTCGACCCAGTCACGGACCTCGCCACGTTCGTGGACTCAGACTTCACGGAGGACGGGCGGAGCGTCTCGACGCTCTCGCTCTTCCACATCCAGCTCGTCGACAACAACGGCATCCCGTTCGCCGCGGCGAACCCCGTCGCGGCAGACCAGGCCAGTTTCATCCGGGTCGACTTCACGATGGTGCCCGAGTTCGAGCTACGGCGGGGCTTCCTGCGCGAGCTCTACTGGACGACCACACTCAAGGTGCGCCCGTTCTGGGGCTGACCGCGACCCTACGCCAGCGGGACCCCGTCCCGGAAATACACGCACGCTCAATCCGACCACACACCCCCTACTACCATGGGAAAGGCCGCACTACTCTTAACATTCGGCGCGGCGCTGTTCGTCGCCCAGGGTCTGCTTAGCCAGACCGAAACGGAACGCCACACGGCGCAGAACCAAGGAGACTTCGAGAACGGGGTCGTCGCGCGGGAGATCGCGCGGTCCGGCTTCAACGTCGCGATGGGCATCCTCCGCGACAACGGCAACGACCTCCACGGCGCCATCGCAGCCATCAACATCGACGGCATTGGGAGGAAGTACCTCGAAGGGCAGCACCAGGGGGGGACGTTCCGCGCTCGCGCGGAGCTCGTCAACGGCGAGGTCGTCCGCATCACGTCCGTCGGCTACATCGGCGGCGAGTTTGCCCGCGTGAGCGGCGAGCCTGACGCGGGGTGGTGCCGCGAGGCCGACCCGTTCTCCGGCGAGTACTACAGCGGCGCGTGCCACACGATGTCCGACGTCACCGGCGACAGCCCGATCTACGAGTACGAACTCCCGAGCGGTGATCCCCTCACGGCCAAGCTCGAGTGCGGCAAGCTCGAAGTCGAGTTCATCGACTCGATGGCGGGGTACTGCTCCGCCGTTTACCTCGAGCGCACGCTCCCGCTCGACATCGAGGAGGGCGAGGACCCGAACGCCGGGGACCCCGAGCCCGCCGAGATGATCTTCACCCCGGGCAACAACCGCAACGGCCGCACCTCGACCGTGAGCAAGTACGTCCGGGGCGGGACGCAGATGAACTTCTTCATCGGCGTCGACAAGAACTGCAGCACGCGCGCCACGTCGACCAGCGTCGAGGGCTACCCCCAGTTCACGGGCAGCATCGCGAGCCCGGCGCCGTACGACCACCTCCATTACGCCCTCCAGGAAGAGGTCGGCAAGCTCGGCGACATGAGCGAGACGCCTTGGGCCTTCACCGAGATGCACCCGAGTGGGATCGCGGCCGACGGGTCGGGCAACGTGACGCAGCGCTGGCGGATCGGCTGGGAGGACCAGCACATCACGTCGTGGGACAACCCGAGCTCCAATGACCCCCGCTACAGCCTCCAGGCGCTGAAGAGCCAAGGCTACGACGGCGACGGCTGGCCCTCTGCGGACAGCCGAGGCTACCGCACGCTCCGTGACTACGGCAACCGTCCCGACTTCAGCGACCAGGTGATCGAGGTGAAGCTCGTCGAGGAGTCCGACGTGAGCCTCTGCTATCCCCCCGCGGCCTCCGGCTCTGGCTCCGGCTCTGGCTCCGGCTCCGGCTCTGGCTCAACGCCCGCGCCGACGCCTGCGCCGACACCCGAACCCGAGGCCGAGCCCGCCAACACGTGCCCCTGCCCCGGCAACGGCAACAACAATAAGAAGGTCGCCATCTGGCACCAGCAGGGCGGTGGGAATGGTCAGCAGATCTGCATCTCCGAGAACGCCGTCGACAAGCACCTTGACAAGCACGAGGACCACATCATCTGCCGTGGGAACTGACACGGCAGCCGCGGTCTGAACGTCGAGCGGGGACGGTCCTTCGGGCCGTCCCCGCTTTCGTTTTCTCAGCGCGGGATCGGATCAGGTGGGGACTGGCGGCGCAGGCAATACCTGGCCCGGACGTACACCCAGTGCACGAGTTTGGAACGCGTTACCGTTCGTGACGAGCAGCGGTATGAATTGCCCGGCTCGATGCGAGGAACAGTCTGAGAATGGGTCTCAGGGTGAGGCAGGGGCTTTGGCTCGTCTTTTGACGAAGGGGGAGGGCACCCCGTTATTGACCAGCCCGCCGCCCCGTGGACTCCTCGCTTCCCCCCGCCTCGCCGCTCGTCGCTCCGCTCCCCGGCAACGGCGCCCGCCCGGTGCCGCAGCGCCCCGCGTCTGCGAAGCCCGCTGCCGCCTCGCGGGCCCACGCCGTCCCCGACTTCGTCCGCTCTCTCGCGCGGTCCGCGCCGGCGTCGTTCCACGGGAAGGACCGGCTGCGCTACTACGCGGAGCACGTCAACCGCTTCACGGATCAGCAGCGCGACGTCCTCGCGGCGTTCCTCGACCGGTTCGTCCGCAAGATGAATGAACTCGGGGCCTCCGACCTCGACATCGGCGGGCACGCCACAAGCGGGCGTGTGTGGTACCGCGTCGACGGCGACAAGCGGCCCTACGACGAGACCGGCACGGCCAACAGCGACGAGATCGACGTGCTCCTGCTCAACATGGCGGGGGAGACCCAGCAGCAGGAGCTCTTCGACCTGGGCGCGATCGACTTCTCGTACCAGCTCGAAGGGCCGAAGGGGATGTTCCGCTTCCGCGCCACGATGTACTTCGACTACCAGCACCTCGGGCTCTGTATGCGCGCGATCGCGCAGGACCTCCGCTCGCTCAAGAGCGTCGGGTTCCACCCCGCCATCGAGCGGGGGCTGATGTTCGAGCACGTCCGCGACGGGCTCACGCTCGTCACCGGCGTCACCGGTTCGGGGAAGTCCACGACGCTCGACGCCATCATCGACGCGAACAACGAGAGCTTCCCCGGCCACATCGTCCTCATCGCGAAGCCGGTCGAGTACATGCACACGCCGAAGCAGTGCATCGTCCGCCACCGCGAGGTGGGGCAGGACGTGGGCTCCTTCAAAGACGGCATCGTGCAGTCGCTCCGGCAGGACCCCGACATCATCGTCGTCGGCGAGATGCGCGACCCGGAGACGATCTCGAGCGCGATCGAGGCCGCCGACTCCGGCCACAAGGTGTTCTCGACGCTCCACACCTCGTCGGCGGTGGAGAGCCTCGACCGCATGATCGCGGAGTACCCCCACGCCGAGCAGGACCGCGTGCGGAACCGGCTCGCGGACACCCTCCGCTGCGTGGTCTCGCAGAAGCTGCTGCCGAAGGTGGGCGGCGGGCGCGTCCTCTGCAAAGAGGTGCTCTGGCTGACGCCGTCGGTCCGGGCCGCCATCAAGAACGAGAACGTCGGCGAGATCTACCAGATGATCTGGGAAGGCAGCCGGCTCGGGATGGTGACGCTGGAGCAGGACCTCGTCCGGCTGCTTAAGGAACGGAAGATCACGACCGAAACTGCCATCAACTTCGCCAACAACAAGCGGCGGCTCCAGCAGCTCATTCAGTAGCCGGGTCAATCCCGTAGCCGCCGTCCGCCCCTGCCCACGGGGATCGAGCCCGCCACCGCGCGTCCGCCCCCGATCCCGCAGCGCTCCGCCCGCACACGCTCAGAGCCCATGAACCAGCTACCCTCCTCCATGCAGTCGTCGTTCGGCTCGGACGAGCCCGAACCGATCATCGCGGGCCTCTCCGACGGCGGCGATGGCGCCGCCGCTGACGCGAGCGACCTGGACCCGAAACCCGCGAAGGAGCAGGCTCCGGCGAAGCGTCGGGCGAAAGGCTCGGCCGACAAGCCCGCGCCGAACGCCCGCCGCCGCAACGCAAGCGCGCCCGTGCTCGGCATCTACGTCACGCCCACGGCGGTCCACGGCGTCCTCGTCCGCGAGTCCGGCGACAACTACGGCGTGATGCGGCCCTTCACCCGTCAGCGCAGCGCGTACGCCGGGGAAGTGCCCGACCTCGCCGCGCTCACGCCCGAGGGCGAAGCCGCCGACGGCGACGGCGACATCACGATCCAGTTCGGCGACGCCGCCTCCGACCTCGGCGCGTCGGACCTCTTCCTCGACTCCGAGTTCAGCGACCTCGCCGGCATTGAGCCCGCGGAAGGGGAGTTCCAGGGGCCGGCGAAGAAGTCGGCGAGCCCCATCGTCTTTGAGCTCAAGGACATCCTTGACGAGTGCGGGACGGCCGGCCACGAGAAGTCGCCGGCGGCGTTCTGCCTCAGCCAGCCCGACGTCGAGTACGTCGAGCTCGTCATCACGGAGGAGAAGAAGGACAAGAAGGACAAGGACAAGAAGGAGAAGAAGGACGCGAAAGAGAAGAAGGCCCCCGCTGCGGCCGAGGCCGACGCCCCCGTCGTCAAGCGCGACCGGCTGTTGGAGCGGCTGGCGGCGGAGTACGACGAGGCGTTCGACAAGGAGCGCGTCGCGTTCCTACCGATGACGCCGCGCGACGGGCTGCAGCGCTTTCTCGCCGTGGTCCCCACGCCGGAAGAGTCCCTCGCGCCCTCGCTCGAGCTCCTCCGCGAGCAGGCCGGGATGCGCTCGGTCCCGTTCCGCACGATCGACGCCGAAGTGCCGATCCTCGTCGGGCTCGCCCGGTGGACGTTCCCGGCCGAGCCGCACGAGAACACCGCGATCGTCCGCGTCGGCAGCGAGGACACGCTCGTGATCCTGCTCCAGGGCGGGACGCTCCACCACACCGAGCACATGCGCAGCGTGACGACCTTCGACGGGCCGGACACGATCTGCAGCCGCGTGCTCCTCCAGCAGGACGTGCAGGGCGTGGGCACGGTGCACCACGTCGTCGTGCTCAGCGACGAGCGCGAGCGCGAGCTGGTGCAGGGCTTCGGCGCGTTCTACCCCGACGCGAACGTGGCCGCCCTCCGCGAAGGGCTCGTCCGCGCCGGCGTCATGCCGTCCGCGTCCGACGCCGCGCTCCCGGCCAAGATGCTCCCGGCGATTGGCGCCGCGCTCCGCGTGCTCATGGAGCGCCAGAAGGACTCGCCGTTCTTCGACATCAACATGCTGCCGAAGCGGCTCCGCCGCCGCAGCCGGAAGATCGACCTCGCGGTGGCGTGGCACACCCTCGTCGCGGGCGTGCTCGTGTTCTTCGCCGTGCTCTTCTTCATGGGCATCTACTTCAGCCAGCAGGGGGACATCCAACAGGCGCAGGCCCGGGTCGACGCCTACCCCGACGAGATCAACCTCTCCGGCCCGGCGCTCCAGGCGCAGATCGACAGCCTCGAGGCGGTCCACCTCCGCATCACGAAGACCCTCAACACGATCGACTCCCTCCTCGTGGGGAGCGACCGGTGGAGCCGCACGCTCGCCCACACCGCCCGCGCCACGGCCTCGACGGGCGGCGCATGGGTGGGGCAGTGGAACCCGGCCGACCGCGGCCTCCGGCTCACGGGGTTCGCCATGACGCGGGACCAGGTGGTCCAGTTCGCCGAGCGGATGGACGCCACGATCGAGGAGGTCACGTTCGAGGAGATCCGGGAGTACCCCGTCTTCAGCTACATCATGTCCGTGCCGGTGAAGGACGAGCTGCCGCAGGTGGCCCGCTACCTCCGCGAGCGCGCCGACGCCTCCGGAGCCGTCCAAGACCCGCTCCCGTCCGACCAGGACCCCCTCACCGACTACGAGCCCGCCTCCGCGTCCGGCCGCTAGCCGACGAGGACTCACCGCCAGCGCCCACTCACGCGCCACTCCCCATGTCCAACGATACGCTCAACACGATTGTCCTCTCGGTCGTCCTCCTGCTCGTCACGGGGTTCGGGACCTACATGACGCAGAAGAAGCAGCCCGCCCGGATCGAGCGGCTGGAGCAGGAGGAGACCGCGCTCCGGCTCCGCCAGGCCGAGGTCGAGGAGCTCCTCGTCGAGAAGGCCGGCTCGTCCGAGCGCGCTGAGGACGCCCTCCGCCGCTGGAACTCCCGCTACAAAGTGCTCCCCGAACACCTCACCTCGCCCGCCGTGGTGGAGTACCTCAACGCGCTCTCCAGCTCGGGCTTCAAGACGTTCAACGTCTCGATGGGCGGCCTCTCGCGGGGCGGGGAGTACAGCACCCTTTCGTACACCGTGCAGGGGGAGGGGTACTTCGGGAGCCTCTACCAGTTCATCTGGAACGTCGAGAACAGCCGCGGCCTCTACCGCGTCGAGAACCTCGACGTCGAAGCGATCACGGTCAGCCGGCCCAACCCCGAGACCGGCGTCGACCGGCGCGAGGACATCGTCCGCTTCGCGATGACGATCCGCGCCTACTTCGCGGGGGCCGAGGGGATGACGGCGCCCGACTCCTTCATCACCGTGCCGGACTACGTGCTCCCGGCGCGGACGGCCGCCGCGAACCCGTTCTTCCCCCTCGTCCTCGACGCGCTCCCGCCGAACACCGACAACCTCGTCGACATCGAGAGCGACTCGCTCGTCTCGGTGATCGGGCAGATGGCCGTGTTCCGCGACGAACTCGGCGCCCGCCCGGTCCGCGTCGGCGACCGCGTCTACCTCGGCCAGATCGCACAGATCGACCAGAACGAGGCCCTGGTCGTAGCTGAGCTGAACAAGGGCGGCATCCGCGAGCGCGTCGAGATCAGCCTCGCCACCGGCGAGCGGTACCGCCAGGCGATTGGCGGGTCCCGGCTGATGCAGCTCAACGGGCCGTCCCCGCTCCCGGCCCCGCCCGCCCCCGGCACGCCGGAAGCGAAGCGCGCCGCGCGCACGACGGCCCACGCCGGTTCGGGCGATGCTTCGGACGCGCGTCCGACCTCGGCCCGCCCGACCCACGAACGACCGTCGCTGGCCCGCCCCACCACAGCCGGCTAGCCCCGACCCCACGCCGTACCCCCACCACCGCGTTGCCCGTTTTACCCCACCGAGTTTTAGCTGCCATCCCTAGCCCAGTCGATCCCATGAAGATCCGCACGCTCACCCTGCTCCTGGCGCTCGCCAGCGTGTGGGCCGCCCCGCCCGCCCACGCCCAGCGCGTCGATGCCAACCCGAGTCAGCGCCAGCTCCGGACGTACATCCCCCCGGACCAGGTCGTCTCGTTCCTGCCGGGCACGGCGATGAACGAGTTCGTGACGCTGCTCAACCCCATCTTCCAGCGGGTGACGGGGAAGCAGGTCATCGACCCCGAAAACCGCGTGACGCCGATCGGCGTCAGCCTCTCGGGCATGCACTTCATCGACGCCTTCGAGCTCGTCCTCGACCGGAACGCGCTCGGCTTCCGCGAGACCGACAAGTACTTCATCGTCGAGGCCCTGCCCGAGGACGACCCGACCCAGCTCCTCGGCACCGACGGGCTGACGACGCGGGCGGCCGGCGAAGGGGCCGTGCCCCCGGCCACGGCGCTCTCCCGTGAAATCCGCATCGACGCCTACATCTTCGAACTCAACGTGACGCGCCTCCGCGAGACCGGGACCAACTGGGCCTCGATCTTCGGTGAGGCTGGCGGCGGCAGCGGGGGCGGCGGCGGGAGCACCGGCGGCGGCACCGGCGAGCAGGCCGGGCTCCAGTTCTTCCTCAAGACCGATTCGTTCTTCGATTCGTTCTCCTCGTTCCTCGATGGACCGGACCGCGTCGACTTCGCGGAGATCGTCTCGCTCTTCCGCTACTTCGAGTCCATCGATGTCGGCGAGACCGTCGCGAGCCCGAGCGTGGCCGTCCAGAGCGGCGAGAAGGGACGCATCCAGAGCGGCTCCGACATCCCGATCACGCTCCAGGACTTCGCCGGCAACACCATCACGCAGTACATCCCCACCGGCGTCATCATCGAGGTCGTGCCGACGCTGATCTCCGATGCCTCCGACGCCCGCGGCGACACCGGCGCGCTCCCCGTCGAGTTCATCCACCTCAACGTCAACGTCGAGAAGAGCAGCGGGCGCGTCTCGCAGGCCGGCATCACGATTGACAAGAACAAAACCGACACGCAGGTGCTGCTCCTCGACGGCGAGCAGACCGTCATCGGCGGTCTGTTCTCGACCGAGGAGGCCGTCTTCCGCAAGGGCGTCCCGATCCTGAAGGACATCCCGCTCATCAAGTACCTCTTCTCGTTCCAGACGAAGTCGGTCATCCAGAAGGAACTGCTCATCGCGCTCCAGGCCCGCGTTGTGGAGCCGCTGCGCGCCCGCGCCGGGCGGCCGTTCCCGACGAACCTCTACGAGGTCGAGCGGCAGGACGTGCAGCGCCGCCTCGACCGCTTCAAACCGGGCGCCGGCGACGACCTCCGCCTCATCGAGCCGGACGACGTGGACTGACCGACTCGACATAGAGCCCATAGCACCGCGCCCCGTAAGGCGCGGGGCTTCCGGGAGGAGACGTTTGGCGGGCGTCTCCTCCCTATTTATTTATCCAGCAGTAGAGACGCCCCGGCGGGGCGTCTCTACGAATGGCACGCCGCCAGAATGACGGTAGAGACGCAGCATGCTGCGTCTCCGGGGACGGCACCCCGTCCGAACCGATCAGCCGACGCGGCCTTCACCGTAGCGGGCGCGGACGTCGGCGCGGAGGGCGTCGGCGTCGGCGCGGAGCGCGGTGTGCTGGGCTTCGAGGGTCGAGAGCGCGGTGCGCTCGCCCTCTACGAGGTCGGCGAGGGGTTGGATGAGCGTACGGATTTCGGCGAGGGCTTCGTCGGCTTCGGCGGTGAACTGGGCGTCGAGCGCCGACTTCATCTCCGAGCGGAGGGCGTCGACGCGCTCGGTAAACTCCTTGACGGCGCGGCGGCGCTGGCGGGGGAGGAGCACGAACCCGAAGACGGAGATCACGCCGGCGGCGAGGATGCCGCCCGTCACGTCGAACGCCGTCGCCGCGATCACGACGGCGGCCACGGCGCCGAGCCCGACGGCAGCGGCCTGCGTCCCGGCGAAGAGCGTCGCCACGCTGCGGGCGTTCTCGAGCAAGCGGCGGGCCTCCTCGTTGAGGTCGTACGCGTCGACGGTGCGGCGGGCCTCGCGCATCACGTCCTGAAAGACCTCTTCCCGGTTGTAGAGAAACGCCCGCTGCCCGCCCACCGCGTCCGGCGACACCTTCCGCGCCTGCTCGGCGACGTGCGAGTAGGCCCGGTTCCACAACGTGAGTACCTGCCGCAGCAACCCGTCCACGGCCGCGCCCATCTGCCCCTCGATCTTCCGCTCGGCGTCGCGGACGACCTGCCGCGCGAACTCCTCCTTGAACTTGTCGCGGTCCCGAAGCAGCGGCAGGCGGGAGACGCGGATCGTGTCGTCGAGGAACTGCACGCCGCGCCGCTCCATCTCCAGCAGCAGGTTGTCGACCTCGCTGAGATGGCGGGCGGGGCCGGCCCGCAGCGCCTCCTCCGCCTCGGCGATTTGGGCGCGGAGCGCGTCGAGCCCGGCCGCGTCGGTGTCGAGCACGGACCGCCGCTCGCCGAGCCGCTCATCGAGCCGGCCGAGGAGGCGGTCTGCCGCGTCGAGCGGCGCCGTCAGCTTGAGGGCGAGTCGCTCGTCACCGGTGAGCGTTTCGGAGAGAAACGCTTCGAGCTCGGCGAACCCGCTCGCGCGCCACGCGGCCGTGTCGCCCTTGGCTTTGGCCTCGAACGCCTGCTGGGCCGCAACGGGGAATACGCGCGGCTCGAAGCCCATCAGCCGCTCGAAGCCGGAGCGGATGTGCTCGGTGACCTGCTCGAGGTCGGCCGGGCGGCGGGCGAGGTCGGCCTTGTTGAGGATCACGACGAGCTGGCGGCCCCACGCGTCGCGGATGAAGTGGAGGAACTGGCGCTCGGACTCCGAGAGCGGCCGGTCGAACGAGGTCACGAAGAGGACGAGGTCGGCACGTGGGATGAAGTCCTCGGTGATGGCCTGGTGCTCTCGGACAATCGAGTTCGTGCCGGGCGTGTCGACGAGCGTCATCCCGCGAAGCAACTCGGCCGGGTGCTGCCGCTCGGTGATGAAGTCGGAGCGGCGGTGGTGCTGCGCGGCATTCCCGTGGCGGAGGATTGTGATCTTGTCCGTCGTCGGCACTGGCCCCTCTTCCATCAGCGTCTCGCCGAAGAGGGCGTTGAGCACGCTCGACTTCCCCGCATTGAACTCCCCGACGACCACGACGAGGAACCACTCGTCGAGCCCGGCGACGAGGTCGCCGAGGCGACGGAGCGTGTCTGGGTCGGCCCCGGCGCGGTCGAGCGCTTCGGCGAGGGTGCCGAGGAGGGCGCGCTCGCGGTCGAGGAGGGCGTGAGCGGCGGGGTCTACGAGCGAGCGGTCGGCGCGGAGGGGCGCGGGGGCATCGGCCATGGGAGGGCGAGTCGGTTCGTCGGGCGGCGCGGGCTGCCGGGTCGGTGGCGGCGCGATAGTATAGATACGGTGTGGTCTGTGCGTGGGCATATCCTCCGTGTGCATCCACGCTTACCCATCTGCGCGTGCAGCGGGGAGGCACGGGGCGCGGGAGCGGCGGCGCGCGGAGAAATTGCGAGCGGAACAACGGGGCAATTGGAAACTGTGGAGGCTACGGCGTACTTTTCCGTCGCCAGCAGGAACACAGGCCACCCGAAACGGCTATGTGGGACGGAATGGCGGGGTTCACCTGCCCGCCTTCCCCACTCTAGCTTCCCCATCTCGACTCTCGATTTACCTATCACAACGGAGGACACCCCATGCTCCAATTGGCACTCGCGGCCCTGCTCGCAGGCTCCCTCATCGCAGGCAGCCCCGACGGCGACAAAGACAAGGACAAAGACAAGGCGAAAGCCCAACAGCCTATCGAGTCCATCCTCGTTCCCCAGGATGACGCCGTAGCAGAGGACCCGATCAATGACACCTACGCCCTGGGCCGCACCGAGCGGATCCCGGTCAAGCTCTGGGTCGGCTATTCCCGTGCGAAGGACGATGAGGCGTACGACACCCGCGGCGAAGAAGTCCCTCTCAGCACGGTGACCAACGGCCCCGGAGGGTTCTCGATCTCCGAGGCGACGGCACAGCGTGCGTTCGTCGGCGCGCAGATCAACGTGATTAACTTCACGAACTTCTCCGTCGGTGCAGGCGGCCAGCTGACTGCGGCTCAGAATGAAGTGGTCTCGACGGCCGGGGATCTCGACAGCGGGTTCAGCCTCCAGAATGCCAAGGTCTACGGCATGATCCGGGGCCGCACGCTCGGCATCCACGGCGGGTACATCTTCGACCTCGGCCCGGACGACGACCTCGGCACGCTCATCGCAGCGGGCGAGTACAACAACTCCGATCAGGTTGACGCGTGGTTCATCGGCGCGGACTTCGACTACCCGTCGGACCGCTTCCGCGTCTTCGGTGGCATCGACTACTTCAACCGGAACGAGTTCGCCTCCGGCCCGTCGAGCGGCTCCATTGAGGACGACGAACTCGTCGTGTTCAACGCCGGTGCGGGCCTCCGCATCTCGTGGGTCGAGATCGGCGCCGCTGCGCTGCTGCGGACGAACATCGCCGTGAACCGCTTCTTCCCCTTGGCCGAGGCCACAGGCGGCACGAGCGCGAGCGGCGGGCACCAGGGCTCGATCGCTCCGTACCTCATCCTCTCCCCCCCGAGCCTGCCGGTTGCGATCTCGGTTAAGGGCGCGGTGATGAGCGAGTACGCCGACTACGGCTACTCCCTCGGTGGTGCGGGCGACTTCGTCACGCGACAGGGCTTCACCGTCACGGCATCGCTCGGCTTCTAAGCCGGCTCGTCCGACGTAAGTTTGGGCCGCCCGGAACGGATCGCGAAGATCCTCCGGGCGGCCCTCTCTTTTTACCCGAGCCCGATTCATGCGCTACCGCCTCCTCTGCCTCCCGCTGATGCTCGCCGCTTTCGCAGGCTGTGTGGGTGCGGAGCGCGCTGTCGAGGCCCCGCCTCGGTGGGACGAAGGCGCGCTCCGGGTCCACCTCCGACAGCTCGTCGAACCCATCGCCGTGGCTGACTCGGCGCGGGCGGCGCGGCGGACGCTCTACGCGGCGCGAAGGCTGGAGGTCGCCGGGCTCATGCCCGCCCGCGACCCGTCGTTCCTCGTCGGGATGGGAACGCCGCAGCGCTCTCCCGTGGCCTCTTCGGCGGTCGATCCGGCGCGGTCCCATGTGCTCGGGTACGTCACCGGTCGGCACCCGAGCTACTACGATGAGCTCGTCCTCGTCGCGGCGGACCTCGACCGCCCCGGCGCGGCGGCCGCGCTGGAAGTAGCGCGGCGGCTCGCCGACGAAGCGCGGGATACGCAGGTGCCGGAGCGGACGGTCCTCTTCGCGCTCTGGGCACCGCCGCGGACCGGCGCACTCGGGCTCCGCGACTATCTCGCGAATCCGACGTGGGCGCTCGATGGGGTGACCCGCGTGCTGCTCGTCACGACGGAACCCTCCACCGCCGCCGAGAGCCGACAACTCTTGGAGGCACGGGGCATCGCGGTGGACGTAGTGGCGGTGAGCGATCAGACCGTGATTGCAGCGGGAACGCAGCCCGAAGTCGTGCAGGCCGTCGTCTTGGCGAACACCACCCTCCTCACCGACGTGCTCGACCGCCGGCTCCGCGCTGCTGCTACCGCTGAGGACAGCACGGCCGCCGGGCTCGTCCGCGTCGAGTAGTACGTTCTCCCATTCCTTGACGCGCTCCTCGTGCTTCCTGTCTGGCTCCCCGACCCCATCACGTCCGACCTCGACCGGGCGCTCCACTACACCCTCCTGTGGGGGCTCGAAGGCCTCGTTCTCCGCACGGTCGGCAAGCGCGCGGACCGGGTGCCCCACGTCAACGAGCCGCGGCTAAAACGGCGGTTGAGCGAGCACGACCTCCCTGCCGTCGCGGCCGATCCGGGGCTGTTCGAGCAGCCGGCAGCGGAGCGCGGCGCCTGGATGAACGACCTCGTGCTGCTGGACGAAGCCCTCGCGTTCTGCACCCGCGTTGGGTGTTCGCGCGTGCTCGTCGGCGCGCTGCCCGGTGAAAGCGACGTGGCGGCGGACGCGCTGCGGCGAGCGGGCGAGCGGGCCGCCCGACGCGGTTGCATACTCGCCGTACGGAACGAACCAGGCGGACGGCCCACCGGGGAAGCGCTCGCCGCGCTCTTGGCGGACATCGACCATCCGGCGGTGCGCGCATGCTGGAGCCCGGCGGACGCGCTGGAGGCGGGCGAGGAGCCCGAGGTCGGGCTCGACGCGCTTGCCGGTCAGATTGAGATCGTCACGGTGCGGGATGGGCGGAGGGAGGGGGGAGGCTGGCAGCCAGCGACCCTCGGCGAAGGGGCCGTCGGCTGGCCGGACGTATTGCGCGGCCTCCACGCGCACGGCTTCGACGGGCCGCTGTGCCTCGACCTTCGCGACGCCTCGTCTCCGAAGGATGGGTTGCGCGCGGCGACGGCGCTGATTCAGATGGCGCGGGCGGCCATTCGCGGGAACGGCTAACCAGATTGTGACGCCGGCCGCGTGGCCTCCGTTCTATCTTCCCTGCCCGCCGTCCTCCCGTTCGTCTGCTCCGTCCATGCCCACTACTCCCGCCGACACTCTCGCCGCTCCAGTCCAGCACGGGCTGCCGCGCGTGTCGTTCTGGACGAGGCTGCACTTCGCGTGGGCGCTCCTTTTCGCGGCCGTCGTCACGGTGCCGTGCACGACGGCCGTGCTGCTCCACAACGCGTTCCGCCCATCGGTGCGGACGTTCAAGTTCTGGTCGACGCTGTGGGCGCGGCTGATCCTCATGGGCGCGGGCGTGAAGGTCGAGTCGGACGTGCGGGCGAAGCTGGACCGCGACCAGCCCGCCGTGTTCGTCGTGAACCACCAGAATGAACTCGACATCGTCACGCTCCTCGCCGGCATCCCGCACCCGTTCGGGTTCATGGCGAAGGCGGAACTGCGCCGCGTGCCGTTCCTCGGCAGCGTGCTCCACCGAACGTCGTGCCTGTTCGTGGACCGGAGCGATCCGCGCCGCGCCGTGCAGAGCATCCGGGTCGCCGCCGAGCGCATCCGCGAAGGCACGTCGGTGCTCGTCTTCTGCGAGGGCTCGCGCTCGTTCTCGCGCGACCTGCTGCCGTTCTCGCGCGGCGCGTTCGTCCTCGCCGTCGAGGCCGGCGTCCCGCTCGTGCCCGTCACCGTCATCGACAATTACAAGCGGCTCGACGAGCGGCGGGCCGTCGGGCGTGTGGGCACCGTGCACATGGTCGTCGGCGAGCCGATCGCGATGGCGAACCGGACGCGGGGCGACGTGTCGGCGCTGATGGACGAGGTCCGCGACGTGATGCAGGCTGAGCTTGACCGCGCCCACGGCGTATCTTCCGCCCACGCTCATCCCGCGCTCTGACCTCCCGATTCGCCTCTCGTTCGCCCATGTCCGTCACCCCCGACGACGTCCGCGCGATTGCCTCCCTCGCCCGGCTCCGCTTCACCGACGCCGAGCGCGAACGGCTCGCCGGTGAGCTCTCCCGCATCCTCGATTACGTCGACCAACTCGATGAACTCGACACGGCCGACGTCCCGCCGATGGCGCACGTCCTCGACGCGCCCAACGTCTTCCGCCCGGACCGCGTCGAGCAGCGGATCACCCGCGACGAAGCGCTCGCGAACGCGCCCGACGCCGACGGCCGCTACTTCCGCGTCCCCAAAGTGATCGAGTAGGCCCGCGCTCCTCGCACCGACAGCTACCCGAAAACCCAGCATATTGATGGCCAGCAAGCGACGCCGCACGACGATCGCCGTCCCCGGCGAGCAAGACGCGGAGACGGACGAGCAGACGAACGGGGCGGGCCGCCGGGCGCGCGCCGGGAAGGTGCGGGCCGGCGTGCCGCAGCGCTCGGCGTGGGACCGGCTGCCGATGCGGTATCAACACCTGATTTGCCTCGCGGCGCTGTTTGTGGTCACGCTCGGGTTCTTCGCCTCTGTGACAGTGGGGGGGAAGACGCTCGTCGGCGGGGACATCGTGCAGTGGCGGGGGATGGCCGAATCCGTGATCTCGTACGAGGAGGCGACGGGCCGCGAGGCGCTATGGGCGCCGAACGCGTTCGGCGGGATGCCGGCGTACATGATCAGCTACCCGCTGCAGGTGCTCCAACTCGACTCGGTGCTGCGGTGGCTGCGCGAGCTCGGGCTGTGGCCCGCGGCATATTTCTTCGCGCTCCTCCTCGGGACGTACTGCCTGCTCTACTACCTCGTCCGCGACACGCTCGCTGGCACGCTCGGTGCCGTCGCCTTCGGGCTGACGACATACATCCCGCTCATCCTCCTCGCCGGGCACAACTCGAAGTTCATCGCGCTCTCGCTCGCGCCGTGGCTCCTCCTCGCCTACGCCTACGCGATGCGGCGGCCTCCAGACGCGACGTGGCAGCGAACCCTTCTCGGCGGCCTCCTCTTCGCGATTGCGCTCGCGGTGAACCTGCGGGCGGGCCACGTGCAGATCACGTACTACGTCGCCTTCGCGATTGGCATCGCGTGGCTCGTCGAAGGCGTGCAGGCCGTGCGCGAGGGGCAAGCCCGCGCCTTCGCGATGTCGACCGGGGCGCTCGTGCTCGGCAGCGTGCTCGCCCTCCTGATGGTGGCGCAGCCCTACCTCATCCAGGCTGAGTACAAGGCGTTCACGATCCGCGCGGCGGGCGAGGGCGGCGGGCTGGGCTGGGAGTATGCGATGCGGTGGAGCCAGGGCTGGGGCGAACTCGTGACGCTGCTGGTCCCGGATGCCTACGGCGGTGGCGGCGGGACGTACTGGGGCGCGAAGCCGTTCACGGCCGGCCCGCACTACGTCGGGAGCGTCGTGCTCGTGCTCGCCGGGCTCGCGCTCTGGGGCGTCCGGCGGAAGCTCGTGTGGGGGCTCGGCATCGCCGCCGCGCTGATGACGCTGTTCTCGCTCGGGGAGTATTTCTCCCTCCTGAACCGCCCGATGTTCGACTACTTCCCACTCTTCGACGCCTTCCGCGTGCCAGAGACGTGGCTGATCGCCGTTGCGCTCGCGCTCGCCGTCCTCGCCGGGTTCGGGGTGTATTTCGTCGCCCGGCGCGAGACGACGCCGGAGAGCGTCGAGGCGAAGACGCGGGCCGTCTACGTCGCGCTCGGGATCACGGGCGGGCTCCTGCTGCTCCTGCTCGTCGGCCACAGCGTGCTCTTCTCGTTCGAGCGGCCGAACGAGCTCGCGCAGATTGAGCAGGCCGTGGCGTCGCAGGCCGGCGTGGCGGTCACGGATCCCCGCGTGGCGCAAGTGGCGCAGCAAGCCCTCGGCGAGGCGAAAGCCGAGCGGCTGGACCGGTTCGCGGGCGATGCGATGCGGGCGCTGATGTTCCTCCTCGCGGCGGGCGCGCTCCTCGTACTCCAGCGGCGCGGTCGAATCCCATCTTGGGCGCTGCAAGTCGGCCTCCTCCTCCTCGTCACGCTCGATCTCTGGCAGGTGGGGCGGCGCTACTTCAACGCCGACGACCCCGCGCTCCGCGACCGCGGCGAGGTCACCGCGCAGATCCCGGCCTACGGTTTCGACCGGTTCATCGAAGCCCGCGTCGAGGTGGCCGGTGGGCCGGGCCACTTCCGCACGCTCCCCCTCGCGCTCAACGCCTTCAACGACGGCCGTACGCCGTATTTCTACGAGTCGATCGGTGGCTACCACGGCGCGAAGCTCGGACTCTTCCAGGACTACGTCGACCACATCCTCCAGAACCCCGACGGCACGCTCAACGAGAACGGGCTCGACCTGCTCAGCGCGCGCTACGTCATCTCGCGCGGCCAGATCCCCGGCCTGACGCCCGTGTTCGAGGACCCGCAAGGCATTGGGCGGGGACCGGTCTTCGTGCTCGAAAACGAAGATGCCCTCCCGCGCGCGTTCTTCGTCGGCGAGACCGAGGTAGTGGAGGGGGACGAGGCCGCGTTCGAACGGCTCCGCGATCCCGCGTTCAATCCGCGCACGACGGCGCTGCTCCCCGAGCCGCCGCCGATCGAGACCGCGCCCATCGACTCGACGAGCACGGCGACGGTCGACCTCGCCCGCTTCGGGCCGCGCGAGATCGTGTGGCAGGTCGAGACCGACCAGCCACGCCTCCTCATCGTCAACGAGGTGTACTACCCGGCGGGGTGGCACGCCACCGTCGGCACCAAGCCCGTCCCCATCCTTCGCGCCGACTACCTCCTCCGCGCCGTGCCCGTCCCCGCCGGACGCCACCTCATCACGATGCGGTTCGACCCGCCGCTCCACGCCCTCGGCGTGCGGATCTCGATGCTCTCGACGGCACTTGTCTACCTCGGCACGCTCCTCCTCGCCGGCCTGCTGTGGTACCGCCGCGGTCACAAAACGTGAGGCCCTTCCGAGTGCATCGATTGGTAGCGGAGCGCGGAGTATCTTGTTTGCTAACGCACACCCAACGCCGAGGCAAACGATGATGGAAGGTGTCAATTTCCCGCTGTGGGCGAGCATGGCAGTCTTGGTCGTCCTCGGACAAGCCGCGCAAGCTCAGGCATTCGAGCAGGTAACCCTCGGGGCTCTCGGCAGCGTGGAGTCGGCGTCGGCAAGCGTGACGTGGGCAGACTACGATGGGGATGGCGATCTGGACGTGTTCGTTACCAACCCGTTCTTCACCAACTTGCTGTATCGCAACGAGGGCAACGGCGGCTTCACTATCGTCGAGGCGCTCCTCGGGCACAACGCCAACCAATACTCCTCGGTGTGGGGCGATTTCGATAACGATGGTGATCCCGACCTGTTCATCGGTTCGCTGAGCTTTGGGCAACTGATCTATCGAAACCACCCGGAAGGGTTTAGTGTGTTCGGGGGAGTGGAGGTCAGTGATGTGCGCGACATCGATCTCGCAGATTTCGACAGGGACGGCGATCTCGATATTGCACTTGCACGGCGATTTGGTGTCCCTGACCTGCTCGCAAGGAATGAAGGGGGATTTGTATTTACTGTTCTCAATGATGCCCTCCCCGGCTCCTCCGACGATGGGGCCACGCCAGCATGGGGCGACTATGACAATGATGGAGACCCCGACCTCTTTGTAGCCAATTCTCTGGACGGAAGTGGTCGTAACGTGCTTTATGAGAACACGGGTGAGAGCTTCGTTCAGGTCGCAGGCCCGTACGCTACTATACCCGGGCGCTGGCAGAGTGCTAACTGGGTCGACATCGACAATGATCTGGATCTGGATCTTTTCGTTTCTAACTTCTCAGGGAATAACGCATTGTATCGGAACACGGGCGAGAGCTTCATAGCCCTTGTTGACAACGTCGTTTCCAACGACGGACTCCCTTCGATTGGGAGTAACTGGGCGGATATCGACAATGACGGAGATCAGGATCTTGTGCTTGCCGTTGAAAATGGAGCTGAGAGGCTCTACATAAATGATGGGGCCGGCTCGTTTACTGAACAGATTCTCGGTGGTGACGACGGTGATAATAGCATGGGCGTCGTCATCAGTGATTTTGACGACGACGGGCGCCTGGACATTGTGGTTGCGAATGGGGCTCGCGTTGCAGAGGCTCAGCTAAATAGGGTCTACCATAACGTTTCGGACGGGGGAAACTGGCTGAAGATTCAGCCAGTCGGCGTGCTTTCTAATCGCGCCGGGATCGGTGCGCACATCAAGGTGAAGGCCACCATCGACGGTGAGCCGCGGTGGCAGCTTCGTCCCATGCAGTCGAAGCCTGGACGCTTCGCGCAATCGGGGCCTTGGGTCCATTTCGGACTTGGTGATGCCACGACGGTCGACTCGGTCGTGGTGGAGTGGCCGAGTGGGATCGAGCAGTCGCTGGGTTCCGTATCCGTCAATCAGACGCTAACGATTTCGGAGGAGGGTACGGTCAGCAGCGAAGCGGATACCGCAGTGCCCGAGCCATTCGGAATCAGCGAAGTGTATCCGAATCCTACTTCTCAAGGTGCGACCTTCGTTCTCTCCGCTGACCGATCTGAAACGGTGCGCGTCGATGTGTTCGACTCTGTAGGACGACGCGTTCGCACCCTGCTCAACGGCAGTGTTCAGCAGGGTCGGCTGCAACTGGCATGGGATGGTCGCTCATCGGGTGGTCGGGACGTTGCCGCAGGCACGTATATCGTTCGAATGAAAGCGGGCGTGCGCAGCGACGTAGCGCGTGTGACGCTACTTCGCTAGCGTGTGCAACGTGCTTGCCCGAGCGCGCTCTACGTTGCCGGCTTGCTCTACGTTGCAGGCTTACGGAACCTCCGGCGGGGCGAGAAGCAACGGGTCTTGTGGGGCGCGGGAGTGCTCGGTGTTCACGTGATCGTCGCGGGACGTTGGAGTCTCACGAGCGTTACCTTCGTGAGCGCCTTGAGATCTGGCTTCTCCTCTTTCTTGACGGATGCGATCGCCCCTCGCATTTAACAGCGTGGCGATCCCGACTGACATTCTCACCTCTGCATGTGATGAGTTCGACCGAGCTTTCACCGGACCCGACGCTGGACCGGCGCTACCGCAAGACGCTCCAGTTCATGGAGGCTTCGCTGCCGCCACCCGCGCGCGTGCTGGACCTCGGCGCGCCGAACCCGTTCTCGGCGATTATGCAGGAGCGCGGGTACGCCGTACAGAACACGGAGGGCGATCTCGACGATGTGCCGGAGGTCGTACACGGCGTTGAGGCCGACGCGGTGACGGCGTTCGAGATCTTCGAGCACCTCGTCGCGCCGCTCAATGTGCTCCGGCAAATCACGGCGCCTCGGCTGTTCGCGACGGTCCCGCTCCGGTTGTGGTTCGCGACGGCGTACTGGAACGAGGAGGACCCGTGGGACCGTCACTACCACGAGTTCGAGCCCCGACAGTTCGACTGGCTGCTGGAGAAGGCGGGGTGGGAGATCGTACGGGCCGAGAAGTGGACGGGGCCGGTGCCGGGAGCGATCGGAGTCCGGCCGCTCCTGCGCCGGTTCACGCCACGTTGGTACGCCGTCGAAGCGGTGCGGGTCTGATGCGTCTGCTCCTCGTGACGTACTACTTCCCCCCGTCGGGTGGGGCGGGCGTGCAGCGCACGCTGAAGTGGGTGAAGTACCTCCGCGACTTCGGCGTCGAGCCCGTCGTGCTGACGGTCGAGGCCGGGGCATATCCGAAGACGGACGCGACGCTCGCGCGCGACGTGCCGCCCGGCGTCGCCGTCCACCGCACGCGCTCGCTCGACCCGTTCGGCGCCTACGCCCGGCTGACGGGCCGCTCGCGCCAGCAGGCTGTGGCCGAGACGAGCGGACACCTCGGCGAGGGCGCGAGCCCGGCCGAGCGGTTCGCCCGGTTCGTCCGAGCGAACGTGTTCGTCCCCGATGCCCGCGTCGGGTGGGTGCCGTTCGCCGTGCAGCGCGGGCTCCAACTCCTGCGCGACGAGCCCTTCGACGCCGTCCTGACCTCGGGCCCGCCGCACTCGGTCCACCTCGCGGGTTGGATGCTCCGCGCCCGCACCGGCCTCCCGTGGATCGCCGACTTCCGCGACCCGTGGACGGACATCAATTACTACGACGAGCTGCCGCGCACGGCGGCGGCTCACGCGCTCGACCGCTGGCTCGAACGGAGCGTGCTGGAGCGCGCCGACCGCGTCGTCACCGTCAGCCCCGGCTGGCGGGACCTGCTGCTCGGCAAAGGGAGCCGCGACCCGAGCGACTTCGCCGTGATCCACAACGGGTTCGACCCGGCAGACTTCGGCCCGGCGGACTTCGGACCGGCGGAGGCGCCGCCCGAGGATCGGTTCACGCTCGTCTACGTCGGCAGCCTTTACGGCTCGCGGAGCCCGGATGCACTGTGGCAGGCGCTCGCTACGCTGCGCGAACGGGGGGAGATCGAGCGGCTCCGGCTCCGGCTCGTCGGCCGGATCGGCGACGATGTGCTGGCGACGCTCCGTGGCTACGGCCTCGACGTCATCACCGAGCACGTCCCATACCTCCCGCACGACGAAGCCGTCCGCGAGATGCAGCGGGCGACGGCGCTGCTGCTCACCGTCGAGCCCTATCGGCACGAGCGGGGAAATCTGACGGGGAAGGTTTACGAGTATCTCGGCGCGGGCCGCCCGGTCGTCGCCCTCGGCCCGGCGGAGGGCGATGCCGCCGACTTGCTCCGCGAGACCGGCGCCGGCCGCATGCTCGACCGCGATGACTCCGACAGCGTGGCCGAATACCTCCGCTCATTGTATGAGAAGTGGGAGTGCGGCGACCGGCTGACGGGGGCTTCGCCGGACGTGGCAGCGCCGTACTCGCGCCGGGCGCAGGCGGGCGAGCTCGCGGCGCTCGTCGATGGGATGCGAACGAGAGGAGGGGACCGATGAGCCGCACGGGACGCCACATCCTGATGGTGCTCGACCACCCGTATCCGCCCGACGTGCGCGTCGAGAACGAGGCGCGCTCGCTCATTGAGGCCGGGTTCGAGGTCTCACTCCTCGCTCTCGCGCCCGACGACCGGCCGGAGGAGGACATGTACGACGGGACGACGATCTTCCGCGCCAAGCTTCCGGCGAAGGCGCGTAACGTGATGCGCGGGCTCGTCAGCACGCTCCCGCTGATGGATTATTACCTCGCCCGCGAGATCCGGCGCTTGTACGAGCGGCACCCGTTCGACGCGCTCCACATGCACGACCTCTACCTCGTCGGGGCCGGGCTGCGGGCGGGGCGTAGCCTCGGCGTGCCCGTCGTCGCCGACCTGCACGAGAACTGGGTGGAGGCGCTGAAGCACTACGCGTGGAGCAACCGCTACCCCGGCAAGCTCGTCGTCGACATCCCGCGGTGGGAGCGGACGGAGCGGCGCTGGGTCCACGCCGCCGACCGGCTCGTCGTCGTGATCGAGGAGGCGGAGGATCGGTACGCGGCACTCGGCGTGCCGCGCGAGCGCATCACCGTCGTGCCCAACACCGTGAAGCTCGACGCCTTCCGAGGGTTCGAGATCGACGACGCCCTCGTCGAACGCCTCCGCTCGCCGCTGACGCTCGTGTACACCGGCGGCATCGACGCGCACCGGGGGCTGGAATCCGTGGTGGACGCCATGCCGGCGATTCTGAAGACGGAGCCCGAGGCGCGGCTCGTGATCGTAGGGGAGGGGCGGACGCGGACGGAACTGGAAGCCCACGCCGCCGCGCTCGGCCTCGGCGACCGCGTGCAGTTCGAGGGGTGGCAATCGCAAGCCCTCCTCAAGAGCTACATTGCCGCCGCCGACGTGTGCCTCGTGCCCCACCTCAAAACCGTCCACACCGACGCGACGATCCCGCACAAGATCTTCCACTACATGTTCATGCGGAAGCCCGTCGTGGTGACGAACTGCCTCCCGCTCGAACGGATCGTGCAGGAATCCGACGCCGGCCTCGTCGTGCCCTCCGGCGATGCAGCAGCGACGGCCGAGGCCGTGCTCCGGCTCCACGCCGACCCCGCGCGACAGGCCGAGATGGGAGAGCGCGGCCACCGCGCCGTGCTCGACCGCTACCACTGGGACGCGACGGTGCGAGACCTGACGGCGATGTACGACGAGTTGCTGCCTCCGATGCGCTGAGCCGAGGGGCGCCCGGTTTTCCTCTCCACCCGACCGACGACGTGGCTTCCCCTCTCCTCCGCCTCGCCCGACAGAGCGGCGTCTACGCCCTCGGCAACGCCGCCATCAAAGCGGGCGGGCTACTGCTGCTGTGGCTCTACCTCGACCCGGCGCTCCTCGCGCAAGCGGAGTACGGTCGGCTCATCCTGATCGAAACGGCGGCGAGCCTCGCCGTCGTCGTCGCGGGGCTGGGGTTGGCGCACGGGCTGCTGAAGTACGCCACCGACCCCGCCTTCGCCGACGATCGCGACGCCCTCGGCTTCACGACGCTGGTCGTGACGGCTGGCCTCGCCGCCGCGCTCTGGGCCGTCGTCGCGCTGCTGGCTGCGCCGCTCGCCGGGGTGCTACTCGACGACACGGCACGCGCCCCGCTTGTCCGGCTCGCCGGGGCGTATGCCGCGCTGAAAGTGGTGGCGACGGTACCGTACATGGCGATGCGGGTCGAGGAGCGCGCGGGGTGGTATGTCGCCGGGCTCGTGGTCGAGTTCGCCGTGCTCGTCGGCGGGGTGTACTACTTCCTCGCCGTCGAGCGGATGGGGCTCGACGGGGTACTCATCGGCTACGTCCTCTCGGCCGGGGCGACGGCGGTGCTGCTGAGCGTGGGGTTGCTGGCGCGGTCGCGGTGGCAGTTCCGGCGTGGGCTCGTCGGCCCGCTCTTCCGCTTCGGCGTGCCGCTCACGTTCGCGAGCCTCGCGACGGTCCTCCTCAACACGGGCGATCGGTTCCTGCTCGACGGGTTCGTCGGGGCGGAGGCCGTTGCCGTCTACGGGCTCGCGCAGAAGTTCGGCGGGCTCGTCAACATGCTCTTCGTGCAGAGCTTCAGCATGGCCTTCGCCGTGCTCGGTCTGAAGGCGCTCGGCAGCCTGTCCGGCGACGGGGGCGAGGTCGGGAATCTCCACCGGCGAACGTTTCGCCACTACGCCGTGCTGACGGGGTGGGGCGTGCTCGGCGTGTCGCTGCTCGCCTTCGACGTGACGGAGGTCGTCTCCCCGAACCCGGCCTACCTCGACGCTGACCCGCTCGTCCTCCCGATCGCGCTCGGGTTCATGGCCTACGGCGTGTACATCATCATGATGAACGTGCTCTACGCCACGGCACAGACGAAGCGTATCGCGGGGAACGTGCTCGGCGCGGCGCTCCTCAACCTCGCGCTCAACGCGGCGCTGATTCCGCTCTTGGGCGCGATGGGCGCGGCGCTCGCGACGTTCGCGGCGTACGCCGCGCTCGCGGCGGTGACGACGTGGCAGGCGCGCCGGGCGGTCGCGATCACGTTTCCGTGGAGCGCCCTCGGCGCGGCCGTGCTCGTCGTCGCGGGGCTGTGGGCACTGGGGCAGCCGTCGCTCGGGTGGACGCAGCCGGTGCGGCTCGCGTGGCGGCTCGGGTTGCTCGTGCTCTATCCGCCGCTCGTCCTCGCAGCGGGCGTGTACTCGCGGGACGAACTGCGCATCGCGTGGGCGGCGGTCCGCGGGTACGTCCGACGGTGAGCGCCGGAGCACGGGGAGCACGGCCGGGCGGGGAGCGGCGCACGGCCGCGATCTAAACGGCGATTCCATTGACAAGAGTCGCGGGCGGCGGCTATATTCGAATTCGCGGCGCCGAAGCGCTTTCGGGCCGACCCTCTACCGCTCATCACGCAGCACCCAACACATCTTATGGCAGACGAACTTGGAGCCGCCCTCGGCATGGTCGAAACGCGCGGGCTCGTTGGCGCAATCGAAGCCGCCGACGCAATGGTCAAAGCCGCGCGCGTTACGCTCATCGGTAAAGAGAAGATCGGGGGTGGCTTCGTCACCGTCATGGTCCGCGGCGACGTGGGCGCCGTGAAGGCGGCGACCGACGCCGGAGCCGCCGCCGCCGAGCGCGTCGGCGAGCTCGTGAGCGTGCACGTCATCCCGCGCCCGCACTCGGACGTGGAGCTGATCCTCCCCGACGGCAACGCCGGCTGAGCCCACCCCTCGGAATCCGCTCACCGGACGCCTGACCCTTATGCCGCCCTCCTCCGGGAACGCGCTCGGCCTCGTCGAGACGCAGGGACTGATCGCAGGGATCGAAGCCTGCGACGCCATGCTGAAGGCCGCGAACGTGCGGCTCGTCGGCATGGAGCAGACGGTCCCGGCGCTCATCACGGTGAAGGTGGTCGGCGAGACGGCGGCCGTTCGCGCCTCCGTCGATGCCGGCGCGGCCGCGGCCGCGCGGCTCGGGAAGGTGGTCGCGAAGCACGTCATCCCGCGCCCCTCCGACGACGTGTACGCGGTCTTCGTCGAGCGCAGCGCACCCCGCCCGAGCGCCCCGCCAATTCCGGGCAGATCGCCTGCGGCGGCCGACGACCTGGAAGACCGGACGGTGAAAGAACTGCGCGAGATGGCTCGGGAAATCGACGACTTCCCGCTGCGGGGCCGTGAGATTTCCCGCGCCACCAAAGACGAACTCGTGGCGCTCCTGCGCTCCTCCTGACGGTTGCTCCGCAGGTCTGCGCGCGTGGTGTGATCGCCGTGGAGAGGGGGTAGATCGTGATGGGGGAGCGCGTCGCGGGAGGTATCTTCCTCCACGCTCACCCTCCCGCACTCGACGCCGGTCATGGCTGCTCCGAATCTCATCGAACGGCTGCGCAACCAACTGCCCGAAGGGCCGTGGACGCCCGAGGAGCCGGGGCACGAAGCGCGGCGGCGGGGGATCGCGGTCCTCGTGTCGATCGTCGTGGCGTTCGTGCTGTGGTTCACGTTCAGCATGCGGGAGTCGTACTCCGTCGTGATCGAGATGCCGCTCGTGATCGAGAACCTGCCGGAGGGCCGGGCGCTGAGCGCGCTGCCGCCGCGCCAGGCCCGCGTGACGGTGCAGGGCGAGGGGTGGGAGCTGCTCAAGCTGAGCCGCCGCACCCCGTCGCTCGAAGTGAGCGCGCAGGACGCGACGGTCGACGTCTACGGGGCCGCGACTGAGAGCAACCGGCTCCCGCCGGGCGTCGCGGTGCAGAGCGTGCTCCCGACGACGCTGGACCTCTCCCTTGAGCCGCGCATCACGCGCGCGCTGCCGATCCGGCTGCGGGCGGACATCGCGGCGGCCCCGCTCTTCGACATCCTCTCGCCTCCCACGATGGTGCCGGACACGGTCGTCGTCACGGGCGCCCGTTCTATCATCAACGGCCTCGAAAACTGGCCCACGGAGCAGGTCGTGTGGGACGACCTTAAGGAGAACGTCGACGGGACCGTCCCGCTCTCCGACACCCTCGCCGGCCTCGTCACGACGAGCGTGCGGGGCGTGGAGGTGACGGTGCCGGTGGCGCTCTTCACCGAGGCCGAGCGCACGCTCGAGGTCCGGACCGAAGGCGCACCGCCCGGCGCCGATCCCATCCGCCTGATCCCCTCCACGGTCAACGTGACGTACCGCATCCCGATGGACCAGTATGAGGCGTCGCTGGAAACCAGCCAGTTCTACGCGTTCGTGCCCTACGCGACGGCCATCAACGACACGACGGGTACCGTTCAGCCCATCGTGCAACTCCCCGAGAACCTCTCCGTCCGCGACGTCCGCTTCGAGCCGCGTCGGCTCCAGTACCGTATCCGCGTGGAGTAGCGGCCGGTTCCGCTCGCTTCCACGCCCCGTCTCTCCGATTCCCTCGCATGCTTTACCTCGCCCTCGCTGTCGTGTGCAGCGTCGCCATCGCCGCCATCTTCAAGCTCAGCGAGCGGCGGGGGATGAATAGGGTGGCCCTCCTGACGGTGAACTACGCGGTGGCGTTCGCGGTGGCGGGCGGGCTGCTGGCGACGGGCGTGGGCGCCGTCGGCGAGGGGCTGGCGTTGAGCGCCGGGCTAATCGGTCTCGGCGTGCTGACGGGGGCGCTCTTCATCGGCGGCTTCGTGCTGTTCTCGTACGCGATCCGCGTGGCCGGCATGTCGCTGGCGACGGGCGTGATGCGGCTGGCCGTGGCGCTGCCGTTCCTCGCGTCGTGGTTCGTGTGGGGCGAGGTGCCGAGCGCGCCCCAACTCGTCGGGCTCGGGGTGGCGGGCGCGGCGTTCTTCCTGATCGCGCGGCGGAACGCGCCGGCCTCGACGGCGAACGTCTTGCACGTCGCCGATCCGGCCGGCGTGCGGGCGGACCGGCTGCGCGTGGCGGGCGTCCTCGCGCTCCTCTTCCTCGCCGGTGGCACCGTCGACATCTCGATGAAGACGTTCGACGAGGTCTTTGCCGCGTCGAACAGCCGGGCGCTGTTCCTACTGATGGTGTTCGGCGTGGCGTTCGGGATCGGACTCGTGCTCGTCGTCCTCCGCGGCGTGCGGACCGGCGAGTGGCCGCGCGGGGCAACGCTGGGGTGGGGCGTCGTGCTCGGCGTCGTGAACTACGGCTCGGCCGAGTTCATCCTGCAGGCGATTGCGCGGCTGTCGGGCCCGTTCGTCTTCCCCGTCAACAACATCGCGATCGTCATCGGGGCGACGCTCCTCGGCGTGTTCGTGTGGGGCGAGCGGCTCTCGGGGGCAAACCGGCTCGGGCTCGGGCTCGCCACCGTCGCCCTCGTGCTGCTCGGCATGGGGCGGTAGCAGGCTAAACCTGCGGGGGCGCGGCGCGTATAGGCGGGCATGACTTCTGTCCGCCGCCGCGCCCTGTTCTTCGCCCTCGGCCTCGCCGCCCTCGCGGTGGTCGCCGTCCTGCTCTGGCTGGCCCGGCCGCGCTGGAGCGTCGAGCGCGTCCGCGACACCGTCGTCACGACGATCCAGTCGGAGGCGCCGGCGTCGGACCTCGTCACGGGGCGCGTCGGGATCTCGGCGCGGCGGGAGGTGCGGGACCTCGGGCGGTTCTCGTGGTTGCCGGCGTGGCTCGACCTCCCCGGCGTGAACTTCCTCGACGCCGAGGCCCGCGTCGAGGTCGTGGGGGAGGCGCTCTACGGGTTCGACGTGAACGAACTCACGGCGGAGATGATTGAGGTCTACCCGGACGGGCTCGTGGAGGTGACGCTGCCGCCGCTGCGCGTGATCGCCGTCGAGACCGACCTCGGCCAGCTCCGCGTGGAGAGTCAGGAGGGCGTGCTTCGAGGCGGGGCCGGACGGCGGCTCGAAGGCGAGGCGCTGCGCGACGTGCAGGACCTCCTCCGGCAACAGGCCGAGCGCCACCTCGAAACGACGGTGCAGCCGGCCATTAACACGGCGGCGGCGTTGCAAGCGATGCTCACGCCTCCGCTCCGCGCTGCCGGGCTGGAGACGCCCCGCTTCCGCTTCCACGTCGGGCCGGACCTGACGCTGGAGCCGCCCGTCGAGTAGCAACCCCCGCGACGCTGTGCAGTCTATCCTGTTTTCCGTTCGCCTCTGTAGCTCATGTCTCCGAACGCCGAGCATCCCTCGTTTCTGGACACCCCGGCGGGCCTCATCACGGCCTCGGGCATCCACTTCCACACGACGCGCGCCCTCCTGGAGCAGTACGCGCGCCCGGTGCTCGACGTCGTCCCGCTCGATACCCTCGTCGCCCGCACGGAGGTGTGGCTGCGTTCGGGGCAGGCCCTCGCGCTGTGGATGTTGGCGTTGCTGCTGCTGGTGCTGCCGCCAGTCGGGGCTGCGCTCTGCACGCTCACGGTCTACCTCGGCTGGGAGACGCTGGGCCCTACGCTCGTGAGCCAGCGGCTCGTCGCGGCGTTCCGCGTGATGGAGAAGGTGCTCGTACAGGGGGCGCTCTACGTCGCCGTCCTCAGTACGCTGGGCGCGCAGGGGCAGGTTGTCGCAGTGGGCGTCGGACTCGCCGGCTTCGTCCTCGTGCGGTGGCGACTGATCCCGAGGTTGCTGCGGCCGGCCCTGGACGTCCTGCGGCGCCCGCTCTACACCCTGCCCGTAGCCGATCAGGTGCTACGCGGCTTCGTGCTGCGCGCCGCGCTCCGCCACGGCATCGAACTGCCCCAGCTCGAACGCCTCAAGCGCGAGCTCCGGCGGTAAGGGCTCCGGTATTCTCTATCGCTCGCGTGTGGGCCGCCCGATGGGCTGTCCCACCTGCTATCTTCCACTCCTTACTTCCACCCACGCCCCCGTTATATGAGTCGCCTCACGTTCGACCCCAGCTGCGGCCTCGACATCACGACGACCACGATCCGCGAACTCGAAGACATCGCGACGATCAACTACTGGGGCTACCGCGTGGTGAAATACACGAACGGCTCACTCTTCATCCACGAGGCGTATTACGACCACCGCGAGGGGCTGCTGGGGATCGCCAACGACCCGGCGGCGGCGTGCGGCGATACGCGGGAGGAGCTGGAGGAGAACATCGAACTCATCACGCAGGCGTTGAACGAGCCGGTTCTCAACTACCAGGACTACGCCATCGTGGACTGACCGAGCGGCGGCGTGCGGCAATCGCCACGGAGGAACCGGTGTGTACCTGTTCCTCGGCAGCCGTAGGTTTGGGAGATCCCGAAGGCGCGAGGGCCGTAACCCGCCCCGGCGCCCGACGTACGCCGGGGCATCACGCAACCAACGGAGACCATCCCATGGGCACGCTCATCCTGCTCGGTATCATCATCCTGATCGCCGTGTTTGCGGTCGGGATCTACAACAAGCTGGTCACCCAGCGCAACCGCTACAAGAACGCGTTCGCGCAGATCGACGTGCAGCTCAAGCGGCGCTACGACCTGATCCCGAACCTCGTCGAGACGTCGAAGGGCTACCTCAAGCACGAGCGCGAGACGCTGGAGGCGGTGATCGCGGCGCGCAACGCGGCGGCGAGCGCGGAAGCCCGCGCCTCGGCCGACCCCGGCAGTCCGGGCGCGATGCAGGCCCTTGCCGGGGCGGAAGCGGCCCTCGGCGGCGCGCTCGGCCGGTTCTTCGCCCTCGCCGAAGCCTATCCCGACCTGAAAGGGGACCGGACGATGACGCAGCTCATGGAGGAGCTGACCTCGACGGAGAACCGGATCGCCTTCGCCCGGCAGGCCTACAACGACGCCGTGATGACGTACAACACGGCGCGCGAGACCTTCCCGGCCGTCGTCGTCGCCGGCCCGCTCGGGTTTCAGAACGCCGAGCCGTTCGAGGTCGATTCGTACGAGGAGCGCGAGGCACCGAAGGTGTCGTTCTCTTAAGAAAGGAAGAGTGGAAGAGAGGAGGAAAGGAAGAGGGGGAAGCAGGAAGAGCAAGCCCTCGCCATCAGCATTCGGTTGCTGACCGCCTTTTACCCCTCACCCTTTACCCCTCACCCTTTCCCCAGCATGAACTTCTTCGAGCAGCAGGAGCAGGCGAAGCGCCGGACGGGGTGGCTCGTGGCCCTCTTCGCGATCGCCGTGGCGCTGATCGTCGCGACGGTCTACTTCGCGGCCGTCCTCGCGCTCCGCGGGCCCGACGCCGCGACGATGCCGGCCACCTTCGACTGGTGGGAGCCGGGGCTGCTCGCGCTCGTCGCCGCCGGCGTGCTCGCGACGGTGGGGGTCGCGAGCGGCGTGCGGACGCTCATGCTCCGCAGCGGCGGCCCGGCCGTCGCCGAGATGATGGGCGGGCGCGTGGTGTCGCCGGAGACCTCAGACCCCGACGAGCGGCGGCTCCACAACGTTGTCGAGGAGATGGCGCTGGCGTCGGGCGTGCCAGTACCGGTCGTCTACGTCCTCCCGGACGAGCCGGCCATCAACGCCTTCGCCGCCGGCTACTCCATCGACGACGCCGTCGTGGCCGTCACCGACGGCGCGCTCCACGCCCTCACGCGGGATGAACTGCAGGGCGTCATCGCGCACGAGTTCAGCCACCTGCTCAACCGCGACAGCCGGCTCAACATTCGGCTGACCGGGCTGATCTTTGGCATTCTCGCGCTCGGGATCGCGGGGCGGCTGCTGCTGCGGAGCAGCTTCTATGCCCGTGGAGGGAAGAAGAATCAGGGGGCCCTCGTGATGCTCGCCGTCGGGCTCGCGCTGTTCCTGGCCGGGTACCTCGGCGTCGTCTTCGGGCGGATCATCCGCGCCGCCGTGTCGCGCCAGCGCGAGGTGCTTGCCGACGCCGCCGCCGTCCAGTTCACGCGCAACCCGGTCGGGCTAGCCGGCGCGCTTAAAAAGATTGGGGCCGCCGGTTCGACGATCCAGAACGGGTCGGCCGAGGAGATCAGCCACTTCTTCTTCGCGAACGGGATGCGGCGCGGCCTCGTGGGAAGATTGTGGGCGACGCACCCGCCGCTCACCGAGCGCATCCGCCGGCTCGACCCTTCGTTCGAGGGGGACTTCAGCGCGTACGAGGCCTCGACCGAGCGCTCGGCGGCGGACGAGGAGCGCGCGCTCGGGCTCGCCCCCGCGGTGCCTGCCGGCCCTCCGCCCGTCGAGCGCGGGAGCGCGCCGCCGCCGGTGCAGACAGACCGAAGCCCGTCGCCGGCCGTCGGCGCCGCCGTGCTCGACGAGATCCCGGCCGCGCTGCGCGAAGCGGTGGGCTCGACATTCAGCGCGGTCGCGACGGTCTACGCGCTGATGCTCGACCCGGAGCCAGCGATCCGCGCGCAACAAGAGGAGATCCTGACCGAGGCGCTCGCACCGCCGCTCCGTGCCGAAGTGCTGCGCCTGCAGCCGCTTGTGGCGGGGCTCTCGCCCGAAGCGCGGCTGCCGCTCGTCGACGTGGCCGCGCCCGTGCTCCGCCAGCTCTCGGCCCCGCAGGCACGGACATTCTCCCGCGTGCTCGCCGCCCTCGCTCGCATCGACGGCCAGCTTTCCATCTTCGAATTCGCCCTCGAAACGATCGTGCAGCACCGGCTCGCCGCCCTCCTCGGCACGGCGCGCTCGCGGACGAACGCCGGGGTCGAGGACGTGATCTCGGACGCCATCGTGCTGCTCTCGGCCCTCGCCCACGTCGGCACGCCGACGACGGCGGAGATGCAGGCCGCCTTCCGCGCCGGCCTGAGCGCGCTTACCGCCTCGGACTACCGACCGGTGGCGTGCACGGCCAAAGACCTCGACGGCGTGCTGGACCGGATCGGGGCGGCCGGGCTCGTCGCGCGCACGCAAGTCGTGGCGGCGTGCGTGCAGACCGTGCTCCACGACCGCGCCGTGACGCAGGAAGAAGGGCAGCTCCTGCGGGCCGTCGCGATCGCGCTCGAAGCCCCGCTCCCGCCCTTCCTTCCAAAGCTCGACGCCCTCTCCCTCGCGCGATAAAAAAGGGGCGACCGGTTACCGGTCGCCCCAGGAGGGACGGGAAAGCGCTGCTGCGTCAGACCGTCGACGAGGCCTCGCGCGGGTCGGGGGCAGGGGAGGCCTCGGCGCCGGCCTCGTCCTCTACGGCCTGCCGTTCGAGCCAGAAGACGAGGATGTCGTCGCCGAAGCGGGGCTCGATGCTGCGCCGGAGCAGCTCTTTCAGCATGCCGTGCATCGGCTGCGGGGTGCCGCGCGCCTCGGCCGCCGCCGCCGCCACGCCGATCTCGCCGAACTGCTCGCCGGTCTTCGCGACCTGCTCGATCAGCCCGTCGGTGTAGGCGACGAGGGCGCTGCCGGGAGGGAGCTGGATGCTGCGGTCCTGGTATTTCTCCGCCGCGTCGAGCCCGAGAATCATGTCCGAGTGCTCGACGACGCCGGTCCGCGTGGGGGTGACGAGGATGGGGCGGCAGTGCCCGGCGTTGGCGTAGGTGACGGTGTTCGTGGCGGGCTCCCAGCGCATGATGAGGAGGGAGGCGAACGTCTCCTCCAGCACCTCGTCCCGGATGAGCATCTCGTTGACGCGGCGGAGCAGGGCGGCGGGGGAGTCCGTCTGCTCCAGCATGGCGTGGACCGTGGAGCGGATGTACGAGAGGAACGAGAAGGCGTAGAACTTCGCCTGGAGCCCCTTGCCCATGATGTCGCCCACGGTGAAGAGGTACGAGCCGGGGCGGATCTCCTTCCAGTCGAAGAGGTCGCCGCCGCCGTCCTCCTTCGGCTGGCTGAAGAAGAGGGCGCGGTAGCCGGGCTCCTTCGGCATCGTCTTCGGCATGAGCCGGTCCGAGAAGTCCCGGCCGATACGGGCGTTGAGCTTGTTCTGGTAGACCTCGGCCCGCTCGAGGATGCGCTCGATCCGCGTCAGGAGGAAGTCGATGTCGAACGGCTTCGTGATGTAGTCGTCCACACCCTGGCCGAGGCCTTTGGAGCGGCTCGGGTCGTCGGTCTTCGCGGTGAGGAAGATGAAGGGGATCGTCCGCGTGCGCTCGTCCTGCCGGAGCACGGCGAGGAGGGCGAACCCGTCCATCCGGGGCATCATGATGTCGGAGACGATGAGGTCCGGGATGGCCTCTTCCACCATCTCGACGGCCTCCTCCCCGTGCTGAGCAGCCCGCACGTCGTAGTGCTTGCCGAGCCGGTACTCCAGGAGGCGCCGGAGCGTGTGGTTGTCTTCGACGATTAGAACGGAATGTCGAGCCATGGCTTTCTAAGGGCGGAAATCGAGAATTCGAGGCGGTAGCGCTGCCTGCCCGCCTGCGCATCCACCATGGCCTGGTGGTAGCGGAGGTCTTCGGTACAGGCGATCATCATCAAGAGGCCGCGCCCGCGGTCGGGGGGGACGGGCGCTTCCACCGACTCCCGTTGCTCAACGAGTTGGAGGTCGAAGTCGAACCCCAAGGAGTTGTCCTCGATCACGCAGTGAACCCGCTGCTCGCCCGGCTGGATCGCGACTTGGATCAGCGGGGACTGATCGCCGAAGTCGGCGTGCTGGACGAGGTTCGCTACCCACTCGTGCACGGCGAGCTTCATCACCTGCACGCTGAACTCGTCCAGCGGCAGGAGCGCGGCCTCGCTGTGCTCCCACTCCTCGAAGAGCCCGTGGAGTTCATCGACCACGGTGCCGAGGTTCCGAAACTGGATCGGTTTGGGCATGGGTTCGGGACGTACGCCGGGGGGAGGGTTACGCAGCACCGGCTCGGCTTCCGTTAGAGGCAGATCGGGAGAGGAGTTGCTCGTGGGCGGCCGTGACCGACGGGTACTGCCGGAAGACCTTGTACGTCCGCGTCAACTGGACGACGACTTGCACCGGACGGCTGACGGCGGCGAAGACCACCTGGCCTCCGAGCGGGGTGATCTGGCGGTAGAGCGAGAAGATAGCCCCGAGCCCTGTGGAGTCCAGGATCCCCGTGCCGGAGAAGTCGAGCACGAAGTTGCGGACCCCCTCTTGGATGCGGTTCTGGCAGGCAGTTTTGAAGTCGGCTGCATTGCGGAAGTCTAGGGCTTTCCCGATGCAGACCACGGCGATGTCGGCCGTGACGTTTTGTATGGTAATGCTCATGATGGTATCGACAGTTGAAACCACGATTGGCGGCGGGCGCGCACGCCGTGTCGTGATTTCAGCGTCTAATATCGTACCAGTCGTTTTGTTGGGGGGAGGGCGCCGTCGTGCGGCCGCGACATTATACGCATCATAAACGGCCGCGAGAGAACGTGGCGGGATTCCGAGACCGAGGGCGATGATCCGGGCGGCTTGAGCCCGGATCGGTACGATTGTGAAGAGCCGGCGGCTTGGGCTGAGGGGGCGGCGGGCGACGGTATCCTCGTAACACGATTCATTCGTTTCGAAACGTTGGGGAACGGAGGCCGCCGGCTGCGCCCCGTATCTTGATGCTCTCCCGCTTCTGCTTCCACTCGTGCCCTCCTCCTCTCATATCACCGGTCCCGCCGCGTGCGACTCCGCGCGCATAAAGGCCCTGCTGGTCCTCGGCGTGCTCGCTGCCGTGCTGCTCGCGGGGTGCTCGCGGCGGGGCGACGTGATCCCCTCCGACGTGGCCTCGGAAGACCTCCCCGATCAGGAGACGTGGGATGTCGCGCTCTCGCTCTCGATGGACGGCCGCCCCCGCGCCCTCGTCCGTGCCCCGTACCTCGCCCGTTTCGAGCGGGCCGATAGCACGTTCGCCCGCTTCGGCCCCGCTTCACTCGGCGACACTGCCCGCGTCAACGTGCAGGTCTACGACGACGCCGGACTCCCGACGGCCACCGTCGAGTCCGACCGGCTCGTCTACTTCGATGAGGAGCGGCGCTTCCTCGCCGAGGGCCGCGTCGTCGTGCGGACGGAGACGGGGAAGACGCTCCGTAGCGAGGCGCTCACGTGGGACGAGGCCGACGCCAGCCTCCGCACCGACGGCTTCGTGCAGATCGTCACGCCGGAGGAGCGGCTGCAGGGCTACCGCCTCGTGGCCGACGAGGACTTGGAAACGTACTCGCTCGCCCGCATCACGGGGCAAGTGACGGTGCGGGAATGACTACGCGCCGAGACCGACCCCGGCATCCGTGGGGCGTGGAGTGGACGCCGGTGGGTAGAATACTAACCGCCCTAAGCCTTCTCCTCTTCTTCGCGGAGCCGTCGCGGGGGCAGGACGCCGAGGCCCGCGTCGTGACGATCGTCAACGCCGACTCTGTGGCGGGCTCCGTCGTGGATGGCGAGCGCGTGCGGACGCTCGTCGGCCGCGTCCACCTCATCCAGGACTCGACGGATCTCCGCGCCCGCCGGGCCACGCAGTTCCTCGACCGCAGCGAGATCCTCTTCGAGGGCAACGTCGAGATCGCCGACGGGACGGACACGCTCAACGCGCGGCAGGTCCGCTATGACAGCAACACGCGCGTCGGCCGGGCCGAAGGCGAGATCCGCCTCGCCGACGCGGAGGCCGAGCTGTTCTCGAACTCCGTCACCTTCTTCCGCGCTGTCAAGCGTGCCACGTTCGACGAGCCCGTTCGCCTCGTCGAGCGGGCGGGCGATGCCGTGCTGACGAGCGCGCGCGGCACGTATCTCACCGGCAGCAAGGAGGCGTTCTTCGAGGGCGACGTGCGCCTCGTCGACAGCGTGACGGTGCTGACGAGCGCGCGCGGGCGCTACGGCACCGAAGACAAACGCGCCGATTTCACCGGCGACGTCCACCTCGTCCACGAGCAGAGCACGCGGCTCGACGCCGACACGCTCACGCATTTCCGGGACACGGAGCTCTCCTTCGCGCGCGGCAACGTCGTCGTCGAGCGGTTCGGGGGACGGGACGACGACGCGGACGCGCCGCCGGACACCACGCGCCGCACGCTCCTCTTCGGCGGGAAGGGCTTCCACGATGAGCGCGCCCGCTTCAGCCGCGTCGAAATCGACCCGCTCCTCGTCCGGCTCGAAACAGACTCGACGGCGACGGACACGCTCCTCGTCCGCGCGCAGGTGCTCGAAGCCTCGCAGCCGGACTCGCTCGACGGGCGCGTGCCGCCGCCGGGCGGCCGGTTCCAACGGCTCACCGCGCGGCGCGATGTCCGGCTCGTCGGCCCGCAGCTCTCCGCCGTCGCCGACTCCGCCGTGTTCGACCGCGTCGAGTTCGCGGCGGACACCGCGCGAGCGACGCCTCCGGTCCGAGACCACGTCTGGCTCTACCGCGACCCCGTCGGCTGGCTTAACGCCCGTGGCTCGTCCGTCGTCACCGAGATCTCCGGCGACTCGATCCGCGTCGCCGCCCGCGACGAGGCCGTCGACTCCGTCCGCGTCTTCGGTCGCGCCTTCGCTGCCCGTCGCGACTCCACGCTCGACCGGATCGACCAGATCCGGGGCCGGCAAATGCTCGCGCTCTTCGCCCGCGACAGCCTCCGGTGGATGCACGTCTGGCCCACCGCCGAAGCGGTGTACTTCCGCGCCGACGACGCGGGCGCGCTCGAAGGCGCCGTCCGCTTCTCCGCCGACAGCCTCGCGTTCCGCTTCGACGGCGATGCGCTCCGGCGCGTGCACGGCGTGCGCGGGGTGCAGGGCACGTACTACGATGTCGATCTCATCCCCGAGCCGCTCCGGCTCGATGGGTTCCGCTACGCACCGGAGCGCCGCCCGACCCGCGCCGGCCTGCTCGCCGAGAACCCGCTGGCCCGCCGCCGCGCACCGCCTCCACCGCCGTCCGATCTGCCCGCGTCCGCCGAGCCGCCCGATGCGCTGCCTGCCGAAATGATCGAGCCGGTCGGGACGGCCGAGGCCGACACCGACACGTAACTTCCCGTCTTTCCACCCCCTCCGCCCCTTCACTCTTGGACGCTTCCACCGATACGCCGCTCGTCCTCCGCGCCGAAGGCCTGACGAAGCGCTACCGCAAGCGGACCGTCGTGGACGACGTCGCGCTGAGCGTGACGCAGGGCGAGGTCGTCGGCCTGCTCGGGCCGAACGGGGCGGGAAAGACGACGACGTTTTACATGGTCGTTGGGATGGTGCGGCCGGACGCCGGACGGGTGTGGCTCGGCGACGAAGACATCACGCGGCTGCCGATGTACCGGCGGGCGCGGCGCGGCATCGGCTACCTCGCGCAGGAGGCATCGATCTTCCGCAACCTCACGGTCGAAGAAAACATCGCAGCCGTGCTCGAATTCCAGCCGCTCTCGAAGGAGGAGCGGCGCGCGCGCGTCGAAGAGCTCCTCGGCGAGTTCGGGCTCGGGAAGGTGCGGGACTCGAAGGGCTACGTCCTCTCCGGCGGTGAGCGGCGCCGCACTGAGATCGCCCGCGCCCTCGCCACCCGGCCCCGATTCATCCTGCTCGACGAGCCCTTCGCCGGCATCGACCCGATCGCGGTAGAGGACATCCAGCACGTCGTCGCGGGCTTGCAGACGCGCGGGATCGGCGTGCTCATCACGGACCACAACGTCCACGAGACGCTCGCCATCACGGACCGGGCGTACCTCCTCTACGAGGGGCACATCTTCAAGCAGGGCACGGCCGAGGAACTCGCTGACGATCCCGAGGTCCGCCGCCGCTACCTCGGCGAGCAGTTCACGTTGGAGCGCTACCAGCGTTCGTGACCGAGCGCGAGCGAGGCGGGTGGCGATGGAGAGCGGGCGAATTCCTGCCGTCGCCCCGGGTGAGCGGAAGGGGAGGGCGGCCCGGAAAGAACCCCGCCCGAATCGTGGCGTACCTTCTCGCGCTGATTCTCCCCCCTAATTCCGCCGCCTGAGGCGCACCCTCCGTATGGTTGTCGTCATGCACGAGCGGGCCGACGAGGCCCAAGTCGAATCCGTCATCGAACGCCTCAACGGGTACGGGTTCGACGTGCACCGGTCCAGCGGCGTACGGCAGATCGTGCTCGGCGCCGTCGGCGTGCAGCCGGACTTCGACGTGCGCCACATCAAGGTGCTCGACGGCGTGGCCGACGTGTACCGGATCACGAGCCCGTACAAGTTCGCCAGCCGGACGTGGCGTGACGAGGACACGATGATCGACATCAAAGGCGTGAAGGTCGGGGGCAACGAGGTGCTGATGATGGCCGGGCCGTGCTCGGTCGAGAGCGAGGAGCAACTCGACGCGGCGGCGGCGGCGGTGGCCTCGGCCGGTGCGACGTTCCTGCGCGGCGGTGCCTTCAAGCCGCGGAGTTCGCCGTATTCCTTCCAGGGATTGGGCGAGGAAGGGCTGAAGCTGCTCCGCGCCGCCGGCGACCGCTACGACCTCCGCGTCATCACCGAAGTCATGACGCCCGAGCACGTCGACCTCATCGGGCAGTACACCGACGTGTTCCAGATCGGCGCGCGGAACATGCAGAACTTCGACCTCCTCCGCGCCGTCGGCCGGACCGAGACGCCGGTCTTCCTCAAGCGCGGCCTCTCCGCGACGATCGAGGAATTGCTGATGAGCGCCGAGTACGTGATGGCGAGCGGGAACCCCCACGTCATCCTCTGCGAGCGCGGCATCCGCACGTTCGAGACCTCGACGCGCAACACGCTGGATCTCTCGGCGGTGCCTGTCGTCAAAAAGCGAAGCCACCTGCCCATCTTCGTGGACCCGAGCCACGGGGTCGGCATCCGCGACAAGGTGCTGCCGCTCGCGCGGGCGGCCGTCGCCGTAGGAGCCGACGGGCTGATGGTGGAGGTCCACCCGGACCCGCCACGCGCCCTCTCCGACGGCCCGCAGTCCCTCTTCTTCGATCAGTTCGTCGACCTGATGCAGCAGGTCCGGCTCGTCGCCGAGGCCATTGGCCGCTCGGTGCGCGCCCCGCTTGAAGCGTCTGCCTGATCCTATTAGTACCCCATCGGCCCGTCGGTACGGGCTTTGCACCCGTCGTGGTGCTGTCCCTTCTTCGTCTGCTCTCTCTCGATCGTAACGAACTACTATGTGTGGAATTGTCGGCTACATCGGCCATCAACAAGCCAGTGACATCCTCGTCAGCGGGCTCCGTCGGCTCGAATACCGCGGCTACGACTCGGCCGGCGTCGCCGTCGTCAACGGCAACGTGAACGTGCGGAAGAAGGAGGGGAAGGTAGATGAGCTCGCCGGGCTCCTCGAGACCAGCCCGGTCTCCGGCACGATCGGGATGGGCCACACGCGGTGGGCCACGCACGGCGCCCCGAACGACGTGAACGCGCACCCGCACACCGCCGGCAACGGGCGCTTCGCGATCATCCACAACGGCATCATCGAGAACTACAGCGTCCTCAAAAAGCGATTGCTCGAGAAGGGGTACACGTTCGAGAGCGAGACCGACACCGAGGTCCTCGCGCACTTCATCGACGACGTGCAGAAGGAGGCCAACCTCGGGTTCGCCGAGGCCGTGCGGCAGGCGCTGACGCAGGTCGTCGGGGCGTACGGCATCGTCGCGGTGTCGAAGGACGACCCGGACCAGCTCGTCGTGGCGCGCAACGGGAGCCCGCTCCTGCTCGGCATCGGCGATGGGGAGTACTTCATCGGGAGCGACGCGAGCCCGTTCATCGAGTTCACGCGGAACGTGGTCTACCTCAACGACGGCGAGATCGCCGTCATCCGCCGCGACGGGTACGACGTGTACAAGATCGACGGCGCGCCGGTCTCGAAAGAGGTCCACGCGCTCGAATGGAACTTGGAGGAGATCGAGAAGGGCGGCTACGAGCACTTCATGCTCAAGGAGATCATGGAGCAGCCCGAGTCGCTCGAGAACGCGATGCGCGGCCGGCTCCTCGTCGACCGCAACCGGATCAAGCTCGGCGGGCTTGAGGACGTGCTCCCGCAACTCTCCGCGGCGGAACGCATCATCATCTGCGCGTGCGGCACGTCGTGGCACGCGGCGCTCGTGGGTGAGTACCTCCTCGAGAAGCACGCCCGCATCCCGGTCGAGGTCGAGTACGCCAGCGAATTCCGGTATCGCAACCCGATCCTGAAGGACGGCGACGTCGTCCTCGTCATCTCGCAGAGCGGGGAGACGGCCGATACCCTCGCCGCCGTGCGGCAGGCGCAGGAGGCCGGCATCCTCACCCTCGGCGTGTGCAACACGGTCGGCTCGACGATCGCTCGGGAGACCGACGCGGGCGTCTACCTCCACGCCGGGCCGGAGATCGGCGTGGCGAGCACGAAGGCGTTCACGGCGCAGGTGACGGTGCTTGCGATGATCGCTCTCCTCCTCGGGCGCGAGCGCGGCCTCGTCACCGACGAGACGATGCGCAACCACGTCGAAGCCCTCGCTGCCGTTCCCGACCAGATCCGCCGTGTGCTCGACACCGACGACAAGATTCAGCGGCTCGCGCGGGACTACCGCTTCGCCTCGAACTTCCTCTACCTCGGGCGTGGCTGCAACTTCCCCGTCGCGCTCGAAGGCGCGCTCAAGCTCAAGGAGATCTCGTACATCCACGCCGAGGGCTACCCCGCGGCCGAGATGAAGCACGGCCCGATCGCGCTCATCGACCAGTTCATGCCCGTCGTGTTCATCGCGATGAAGGACGCGACCTACGACAAGGTGGTCTCGAACATCGAGGAGGTCGTCGCACGCGGCGGCCAGGTCATCGCCATCACCGACGAGGACAACCGCGAGCTCGACGAGCTGTGCGAGTACGTGATCCACGTCCCCGTGACGGTCGAGTGCTTCGAGCCCCTCCTGACGGTGATCCCGCTTCAGCTCCTCTCGTATCACATCGCCGTGATGCGCGGGTGCGACGTGGACCAGCCGCGCAACCTCGCCAAGAGCGTGACCGTGGAGTAACTTCCGTCCGACACCGTTCCCACGTAGGGACGACGCATGCGTCGTCCCTACGTTCGTTTTATCTCCCCGCCGCTATGATCCCCGAACAGACCCTCCGCGACATCAAGCTCCGCCACGCCGAGATCGAGCAACTCATGGCGCAGCCGGAGGTCGCTACGGACTCGTCGCAGATGGAGAGCCTCGGCCGCGAGCACGCCGAACTGACGAGCATCGTCGCGTTGATCGATCGGTTCGCATCGCTTCAGCAGGAGCGGGACGACCTCGAGGGGATGGTGAAGAGCGAGACGGGGGAGATGGCCGAGCTCGCGGAGCTAGAGCTCGAAGGCGTCGAAGAGCGGCTGCCGAAGGTGGAGGAGGAACTCCGCCTCGCCCTCATCCCGAAGGACCCCGAGGACTCGAAAGACGCCATCCTCGAAATCCGCGCGGGCACTGGCGGCGACGAGGCCAGCCTCTTCACTGGCGACCTCTTCCGGCTCTACACCCGCTTCGCCGAGCGTCGCGGCTGGCGCGTCGAGGTGATGGACGCGACCGAAGGTGCGCAGGGCGGCTATAAGGACGTCACGCTCTCGCTCAAAGGCCCCGACGTATTCGGCACGATGAAGTGGGAGAGCGGGGTCCACCGCGTCCAGCGCGTGCCCGCCACCGAGAGCCAGGGCCGCATCCACACGAGCGCCGCCACCGTCGCCGTCCTCCCCGAAGCGGAGGAGGTGGATGTGACCGTCCACGCGAACGACCTCGAAATCGACGTGTATCGCTCCTCCGGTCCCGGCGGGCAGAGCGTGAACACGACCGACTCCGCCGTCCGCATCACCCACAAGCCGACGGGCCTTGTGGTGACGTGCCAGGACGAGAAGAGCCAGCACAAAAACAAGGACAAGGCGATGCGCGTCCTCCGCAGCCGCCTCTACCAGCTCGAGCTCGACAAGATCAACTCGGCGCGGAGCGAGCAGCGCCGCGCCCTCGTCGGCACCGGGGACCGCTCGGAGAAGATCCGCACGTACAACTACCCCCAGAGCCGCGTCACCGACCACCGGCTCACGGGCGACGACAAGAACCACCAGCTCGCGGGCGTGCTCGACGGCGACCTCGACCCAATCATCTCGGCGCTGCGGATGGCCGACAACGCCGAGCGCCTGAGCGGGCTGGAGGGTTAGATGAAATGGAAGAGCAGACCTTGAATCCTCAGAAGCTGGACAAGTGGCACCGATGGATGGGTAATGCCAACATTGATGGTTCAATCGAAAGTGAATTGACCAACCTAGCGGTAGTTCGTCTAGTGTTCAGTGGAGTCAAGGAAATGGTTCAGAGCAACAAGAAGGTTCAGCGTCATAGCGCCTTCCATAGTGTTTTTGCGGCGAACTATGCTCATTCTGTTCTGATGTACATCCGTCGACAAGTCAGGAGACATAGGGACAGTATTTCATTGATTGGTCTACTCGACGACTTGCTTGAGAATGCGGAGAGTATATCACGGGATTACCACGTTGGGTTTTACACACGCGACATTACTCGCCCTTCCCTTCTTGAGCATAAAAACAGAGTCGGCAATGGCACCTTCGATAGGTACTTCGCTGGAGAAGCTGGCAATCATTTGTGCTCTGGTATAGTCGCAGCGGACATAGCAATACTCGAAGGCGTCTTCGAACACAGCTCCAGCTTCGCAGATCGTCGTATTGCACACCTTGATAAACGCTCTCCTGATACCATTCCTACGTTCGGGGAGCTAGAATATTGGTGTGACACCTTGAACGAGACGTATTGGAAGTACCATCTATTGCTGACTGCAGCCGATCTCCAAATCACACCAATATTGAATCATAACTGGAAGGAGATTTTCCAACATGCATGGATTGCAGATGAGGAAGGCAATAGCTAGGCGGTCTTAGTCGAGATGACAAGGCGGCGCTTGGATGAAAGGCAACCCATCAACAATTAACAATTCCCGCCTCCGGCTCCGGCTTACCTTTCAGGCTCTTTACTCGCCCTGCCCCCGGCGTATCGACCGTGGGCATACGGCATTCACCGTATTCCAGAGGGAACCCCTTATGGCAACGAACGACCGGGCCATGTACGAGCTGATGTACGTGGTCAATACCGTGCTCAACGACGAGCAGATCAAGGACATCGTCGACCGCGTCACCGCGTTCATCCGTGAGAACGGCGGCGATATCATGGAAGTCGATGACCGGGGGAGCCAGCGGCTCGCCTACCCCATCGAGAAGAAGCGCAACGGGCACTACGTCGTCGCGTATTTCCGCGCCGAGGGCTCGTTCATCGCCCGCTTCGAGCGCGCGCTCCGCATCAACGACGACATCCTGCGCCACATCATCCTGCGCTACGACGCCAAGATGGAGCGGCACTACGACAAGCAGAAGAGCCAGCCCGCCGAAGCCGCTGAGGCTCCCGAGGCCGAGGCCGCCGCGTAACCCTTCTTCTCCCGCCGCGAGCACGCTTGTGCCCCGCGCAGACCCTACCGATCATGGCAAGAAACGACCGTAAGAAGCAGAACGAACCCATCGCCCGCGCCGCCGTCCCCGGCGCCAAGAGCCGCCCGGTGTGCCCCTTCCAGTCCGCTGGCATTGAGTACATCGACTACAAGGAGACCGAGACGCTCAAGCGCTACCTCAACGAGCAGGGCAAGCTGCTCCCGCGGCGCGTCACCGGCGTCTCGGCGAAGTCGCAGCGCCAGCTCACGACCGCCGTCAAGCGGGCGCGCCATATGGCGCTGCTGCCCTTCGTCGCGGAAAACATTAAATAAGTTTGAGGTCGTGGGTTATGGGTTCGGAGTGATCCGCTCAGGACCCATAACCCCAAACCCACTACCGAAACCATGAACGTTATTCTCACGCAGGACGTCGAAAACCTCGGGCAGAAGGGCACCGTCGTCTCCGTCAAGGGCGGATACGGGCGCAACTTCCTCATCCCGCGCGGCTTCGCCGTCGTCGCCAACTCCTCGAACGTGAAGCGCTACGAGGAGGAGACGCGCCAGCAGTCGCTCAAGCTCGACGCCGCCCGCAAAGACGCCGAGGCCCTCGCCAAGCGCGTCGACGCCATGGAGATCGTACTCCAGGCCCCGGTGGGCGAAGAGGACCGCATCTTCGGCACGATCACGACGCAGCAGATCGCCGAGGCCCTCGCTAAGAACGGCATCGAGGTGGACCGCCGCAAGATCTCGCTCGACTCCGACATCCGGACGACGGGCGACTACACGGCGACCGTCAAGCTCCACCCCGAGCACAGCGGCACGCTCAAGGTGCAGGTCGTGCCCGAGTCGCTGACGGAGTCGCTCTAGCAGCGGCGGCCGACGCGGTGCCATTTTAGCCGGCCCGCGTCCCGGCCGATCCTTCACGCAACACCCCCAGCGGGGCGTTCGTTGTTCCGGTGTGCCGGGGCCGAGCGCCCCGCTGTTTTTGTACGTGGGGCGCGTGCCGACGGCCCCGGCCGCTGAGTCTGCTCCCCGAGCTATCTTATTCCATGCGATTCTTCCTCGCCCTCTTCTTCGCCGTACTCATCGCGCCAGGCATGGCGTTGGGCCAGATCCCGGACGCCGACCCCGTCGTGTGGAGGGCGGGGGCGCAGCCGGTGAGCGCGGAGCCGGGCGGGACCGTGATCTTCACCCTCACCGGGGAGATCGGGCCGGGGTGGCGGATGTACGCCACGGACTCGCCCATCGGCAAGCCGCTCTCGGTCCGGTTTGAGGATGCCACCGGGTTGACGCCGCTCGGGCCGATTCAGCAGGAGCAGCCACGCGAGGGGTACGACGAGACGCTCGGGCGCGACTACACCTATTTCTCCGACCGCGTCCAGCTCTCACGTACCTATCGGGTGGCGGCGAACGCGGCGGCCGGTCATGCGCCCATCGCCGGGGCCGTCACGTACATGGTGTGCAACGACGAGATCTGCCTGCCGCCGACGCAGGCGTCCTTCGTTTCCAACGTCCGCATCCGCCCCGGGGCCACCCCACAGCCCGCAGCGCCGCCGCCCGCAGTCGAACCCTCCGCCCCCTCCGAAACCATTGCTGATCCCGCGTTGAGCGCCGCGACGGCCGAAGTGGAGCCCGCCGACTCCGTGGCGACGGCCGACGTTCCTGCAACGCTCGACGCCGAGCCGCCGGTGGAGACCCTTGGTGAAGAAGAGGAGGGCGGGCTGTGGGGGTTCCTGCTGCTCGCCGTCGGCGCGGGGCTCGTCGCCCTCCTGACCCCGTGCGTCTTCCCGATGATCCCGCTCACCGTCTCGTACTTCCTCCACCACGCGGGCGACCGGCGGAAGGCGGCGCGGATGGCTGGCGTCTACGGCCTCTCGATCGTCGGGCTCTTTACCGGGCTCGGCGTGGCGATGGCGCTCCTCGTCGGCGCGGCGGGGCCGCAGCTCATCGCGGCGAACCCCTTCGTGAACCTGTTCATCGGGCTCGTGCTCGTCGTCTTCGGGTTCTCGCTCCTCGGGTTCTACGAGCTGCGGATGCCGACGGCGTGGCTGAACTACTTCAACCGGCAGGGCGATGAGCGCGGCGGGGTCGTCGGCGTCGTGTTCATGGGGCTGACGCTCGTGCTCGTGTCGTTCTCGTGCACGGTGCCGTTCGTCGGCGGCCTCCTCGCGGCGGCGTCGCGTGGCGGATGGGCGTACCCGGTGCTCGGGATGGTCGTGTTCTCGAGTGTGTTCGCGCTGCCGTTCGTCCTCTTCGCCGTCTTCCCGAACGCGCTGCGCCGGCTGCCGAAGTCGGGTTCGTGGATGGGCGCGCTGAAGGGCGTCCTCGGCTTCATCGAGATCGCGGCGGCGCTGAAGTTCCTCTCCAACGCCGATCTCGTGTGGGGGACGGGCCTGCTTCCGCGCCCGCTCGCCGTCGCCCTCATCATCGTGATCTTCGCGCTCGCCGGGCTCTACCTCCTGCGCAAGCTGCCGCTCGGCGAGACCGCGTTCACCGCGCAGCCGGAGGGGATCGGCGGGCTCCGCCTGCTGACGGCGATCGTCTTTTTCGGCCTCGCGTTCTACTTCGTGCCCGGCCTGCTCGGCGCGCCGCTCGGCGGGTTCGATGCGTTCCTTCCTCCGCGCCGGGCGACGGACGTGAGTCTCCTCGCGGGGATGCAGTTCGACTCGCCGGAGCGGCGGGGCGAGCTCGCGTGGCATCAGAGCCGGGCCTCGGCCTTCGAGGAGGCGCAGCGCACGGGCCGCCCCGTGCTCATCGACTTCACGGGCTACACCTGCACGAACTGCCGCCACATGGAGGCGACGGTCCTCTCGAAGCCGGAGATCGCCGAGCGGATCGACCGCCACTTCGTCCCGCTCCAGCTCTGGACCGACGACGCCGAGACCGGCCCCGCGCTCCAGCGTTACCAGCTCGAACTGACCGGCCGCATCGCCCTCCCGACGTACGCCGTCGTACACCCCGACGGCCGCCTCCTCACTCAGCTCAGCGGCGTTACCTCGCAGGAGCGCTACGCCGCCTTCCTCGACGCTGCCACCGCCGCCTTCGAGCAGGCCGACGCCCTCGCGGCACGATAGCGCTCCGTCGAACACCGCTTCCGTCTGCGTCCTCCAGGTCGGGAGTGGACGGTGAAACGTCGCGGTGGCAGTTTACTATCGGGCGCGTTATGTTGGGCGCATTCTGCTCCCTCTGTCTAATTCCGCCCGGTCGGCGGTGACCCTATGCCCATCGTTCTGCTCCGCTCTGTCCTTCTCGTCACGCTTGCCCTCGCGCTCGGCGCGTGTGACCGCAGCGACCTCGGCGACGACGGCCCCCCGATCCCGTCCATGCCGAGTCCGCCCGTTGCGGCGAGCACCTGCTCGGCCTTCGTCGACGGCGTGCGGTTCAGCGCGGCCACGGCGAGTGCGAGCGCGGATCCGAGCGGCACGCTCGGCTTCTCCTGCGGGAGCGGCGCCGGCGGATTCCTCTTCAGCTTGCAGCCCGAAAGCGAGGGCGCCACTACGCTGCCCCTCGGCGTGCCGGGCAACCGGGCGCAGTACCGCGTCGGCGAGGACGTGACGGTCACGGTCGGTCTCCCCGGCGGCGAAGAGGTGGGGGAGGTGCGGCTGACGTCGTACACGTCCAGCCGGATCGTGGGGACGTTCCGATTCAACGCGCCCGGCTTCAGCCAAGGCGACCCGCTCATCCGCGTGACGGGCGGGGTGTTCAACATCGCGGTCAACTAAACGCTCCCGCTACCTGCCGTCCCTCGCTGGGGGCGACGGCGGGCGCGGGACCCCGCTGCCCATGACGATCCGACTGGTCCGGCCCGACGACCACGCCGCGTGGCTCCAGATGCGCCGCGCGCTCTGGCCCGACTGCGCCGACGAGATGCACGCCCTTGAGATCGAACTGTATCACCGCCAGCCAGACGACGTAGCCGTGTTCGTCGTGGACCCCGGCGGACCGACGCTGGGCGGGTTTATCGAAGTGTCGGTCCGGGCTCGGGTGGACGGGGCGACGTCGGATCGGGTCGGCTACGTCGAGGGGTGGTACGTCGCGCCCGAACTGCGCGGGCAGGGTGTGGGGCAGCGGCTGATGGCGGCGGCCGAGCGCTGGACCGTCGAGCGCGGGCTGACTGAACTCGGCAGCGACGTGGAACTCGACAACGAGGGGAGCCTGCGGGCGCACGAGGCGCTCGGGTTCGAGGAGACGTTCCGGCTCGTGCATTTCCTCAAGCGCGTCGGGCCGGAGCCGCGATCGTGACGGACGAGCGGAAAGCGCGGGGATTCGGGACGTACCGCGAGGCGACGGCGAACGACCTGCCGGTGCTCGCCGCGCTCGACCGGGACGTGTTCGGGCACGAGGCCTACCCGCCGTTCTTCTTCCGTCAGGCGCTCGACCTGTGGGGGCCGACCTTTCTCGTCGCAGAGACCGAGGCGCGGCCGGTGGCGGGCTACGCTCTCTCCGCTCCATCGGCATGCGACGGCGAAGCCTGCATCCTCTCGATGGCCACGCACCCGAGCTGCCGAGGACAGGGCCTCGCCACGGGCCTGCTCGGTGCGCTGCTCGACCGTCTCGATGCGGCGGGGACGGAGGTGGTGTGGCTCACCGTGCATCCTCAGAACGCCGGGGCGGTTCACCTCTACCGGGGAGCCGGGTTCGTCGCGGTTGCGGAGGAGGCCGCGTACTTTGGCCCCGGCGAGCCGCGCGTGCGCATGGAGCGCCGCCTCGGCTGAGGGACGCGAGGGGGCGGCGAATAGGAGTGACGGGCGGCTGTGTATATTTCGGCTTCCCCTCTCCGCAGACCTTTCCGCCCCGCCCGCCATGATGCAGCCCGCCGATCTCGCGTCCACCCCCGATGCCGCCGCCAAGCGGCTCCACAACTTCTCCGCCGGCCCCGGCACCCTCCCGCTCGCCGTGATGGAGGAGGTCCGGGCCGAGTTGCCGGTCTTCGGCGATCTCGGCTCGTCGATCATGGAGGTCAGCCACCGCTCGGCGGCCTACACGAAGGTGGACGAGGACGCGAAGCAGCACCTCCGCGACCTCCTCGGCCTCGGCGACGATTGGCACATCCTCTTCCTCCAGGGCGGCGCGTCGATGCAGTTCCACCAGGTCCCGCTCAACTTCCTCCCCGACGGCGGCGTGGCGGACTACCTCGTCACCGGGTCGTGGGCGAAGAAGGCGCTCAAAGAGGCCGTCATCGTCGGCGGCACCCGCAATGCGAAGGGGCGCAGCGCCGCGTCCAGCGAAGACGCGCAGTTTACGTACATCCCGAAGCGCGCAGATTGGGACCTCGATCCCGAGGCGGCCTACCTCCACTACACGTCGAACAACACGATCTACGGCACGCAGTTCGCCGACGAGCCGGACGTGGATGTGCCGCTCGTGTGCGACGCTTCGTCCGACTTCCTCAGCCGCCCGATGACGCTCGACCGCTACGGGCTGATCTACGCAGGCGCGCAGAAGAACATCGGCCCCGCCGGCGTTACCGTCGTCCTCATCAAAGACGACTTCCTCCAGCAGCGCCACAGTGGTCTGCCGACGATGCTCGACTACGGCACGCACGCGGCGAAGATGTTCAACACGCCGCCCGCCTTCGCCGTGTACATGGTCGAGAAGGTGCTCCGCTGGCTCAAGGACCTCGGCGGGCTCGACGCGATGGAGCAGCGGAACGACGCGAAAGCGGCGAGGCTCTACGGCGCGATCGACGCGACGGATTTTTACCGGGGCACGGCGCGCGAGGACTCGCGCTCGAAGATGAACGTCACCTTCCGGCTCGCCGACGAGAACCTGGAGCCGGTCTTCGTCGAGGAGGCGAAGAAAGAAGGACTCGTCGCGCTGAAGGGTTACCGCACCGTCGGTGGCATCCGCGCGTCGATCTACAACGCGTGCGAGCCGGAGTCGGTCGAAGCGCTCGTGCAGTTCATGCAGGCGTTCGAGCACAAACACGGCTGAGGAGGGATGGAGTAGCGGGGTAGGGGCGGCGCATACGTCGCCCCTACTCATGTGGAGGTCGGGCCGTTATCCGCCCGTTGCAGGATTGGTGGCTGCATCGTATCTATGCACAGGCCCACCAACCAATCCGAGCTATGGCTGTCATCGGCATTCCGCAGGAAACCGCTCCGGGCGAGGACCGGGTGGCGATCACCCCCGACATGGCCGGCCGGCTGAAGAAGGCCGGGTACGATGTCGCTGTCGAGCGGGGAGCGGGGGAGCGAGCGTACTTCCCCGATGCCGAGTACGAAGCGAGCGGGGCCCGGCTCGTCGGGCGGGACGAAGCGCTCGGCGCGGACCTCGTCGCCACGGTGCAGCCGCCGGAGGCGGAGTTGAGCAAGCTCCGCTCGGGGGCCGTCGTGATCGGGTTCCTGCAGCCGCTCGACCGGCCGGACCTCGCGTCGGCGCTCGCGGCGCAGGGGGTGACGGCGCTCTCGATGGAGATGGTGCCGCGCATTACGCGGGCGCAGAAGATGGACGCGCTCTCGGCGATGAGCACGGTTTCGGGCTACAAAGCCGTCTTGCTCGCTGCCGACACGCTGCCCAAGTTCTTCCCGCTCCTCACGACGGCCGCCGGGACGATACGCCCCGCCCAAGTCCTCGTGCTCGGCGCGGGCGTCGCCGGACTGCAAGCGCTCGCCACGGCGCGGCGACTCGGCGCGGTCACAAGCGCGTACGACGTACGTCCCGCCGCCCGCGAGCAGGTCGAGAGCGTTGGCGCGAAGTTCGTCGAACTCGAACTCGACACGAGCGATGCCGAGGACAAGCGCGGTTACGCGAAGGCGCTCAACGCCGACCAACAGGCGCAGCAGATCGAACTCCTCGCGCGGCACGTCGCCAAAGCTGACGTTGTGATCTCGACGGCGCTGATCCCCGGCCGCGCCGCGCCGGTCCTCATCACCGAAGCTGGCGTCGAAGGGATGAACTCCGGCGCCGTCATCATCGACCTCGCGGCGGCCAACGGCGGCAACTGCGCGCTCACGAAGCCCAACGAGCGCGTCGTCCGAAACGGCGTGCAGATCCTCGGCCCGACGAACCTTCCGGCGACGATGCCGCTGCACGCGAGCCAGATGTACGCCCGCACCCTCACCGCGCTCGTCACCGATTTCACCGAAGACGGTGCGTTCGTGCTCAACTTCGAGGACGAGATCATCCAGGGAGCCTGCGTCACCCACGGTGGTGACGTCGTGCACGAACGCGTGCGTGGCCTGCTGACGCCCTCCGCCTGACTCGCCCGGCCTGCTTTCCCCGTACAGACGCAGCATGCTGCGTCTCTACCCTCGCCTCATCGCACTCTCGATCCCGACTGAAATGGATATTGCCCTCATCGTCGTCTTCGTGCTCGCCGCCTTCGTCGGGATGGAGGTCATCTCGAAGGTGCCGGCGACGCTGCACACCCCACTCATGTCCGGCTCGAATGCCATCAGCGGCATCACGATCGTCGGCGCGCTCGTCGTCGCCGGGATGGTCGGGACGCCGTGGGCGAAGTGGATCGGGTTCGCCGCGCTCGTGATGGCGACGATCAACGTCGTCGGCGGCTTCCTCGTGACCGACCGGATGCTGCAGATGTTTAAAAAGAAAGACCGGAAGAAGCTGAAGGCGAACAAGCAGGCCGTCTCCGCGAACGGCGCGCCGCACGAAGCGGTGAAGGTGTGATCGTCCACGGCCGCCCCTGCGCGGCGTCCTCCCGTATCAACAAGGCATGTCGCGTCTCTACCCCGATCCCTGATCTCCGATGAAAGAAACGCTCATCACGCTCGCTTACCTCGTCGCGGCCTCGCTCTTCATCATCGGGCTCAAGCGGCTCTCGTCGCCCGCGACGGCGCGCGCAGGCAACCAACTCGCGGCCGTCGGGATGCTCCTCGCCGTCGTGGCGACGCTCTTCCTCGAATCGATCCTAAGCCCGATCGAGATGATCGGTGGGCTCGTGATCGGCGGGGCGATCGGGGTGTGGCTGGCGAAGAAGGTCGAGATGACGGGGATGCCGGAGCTGGTGGCGGCGTTCAACGGGTTCGGCGGGGCGGCGTCGGCGCTCGTGGCGGCGGCCGAGGTGGCGCGCTTCGCCGAGGTCGAGCCGCTGGGGCTCGCGGCGGCGCAGGTGATGCCCGCCGAGGTGATGGTGGCCCCGATCTCCGGCGTGTCGGCGCTCACGATCGCGCTCTCCGTGCTGATCGGTGCGGTGACGTTCTCGGGCAGCTTCGTCGCCTTCGGCAAGCTGAGCGGCCGCGTCAGCGGCAACCCGATCTCGTTCCCCGGCCTCCGCGTGATCTCGTTCGCCGTCGGTCTCGGCGTGATCGCCGCGACGGCGTGGATCGTGCTCGGCGCGGCCGACTTCCCGCTCGTCGAAGAGCCGGTCGTGTGGGGGCTCGTGATCCTCGGCGCACTCGCGCTCGTGCTCGGCGTCCTGCTCGTCGTCCCCATCGGTGGGGCGGACATGCCGGTCGTCGTCGCGCTCCTCAACTCGTACTCCGGGCTCGCGGCGAGCGCGGCGGGCTTCGTGCTCGGCAACTACGCGCTCATCATCAGCGGCGCGCTCGTCGGCGCGAGCGGGCTCATCCTCACGCGGATCATGTGCGACGCGATGAACCGCTCGCTCGCGAACGTCCTCCTCGGCGGCTTCGGCGGGGGCGACGGCGCTGCCGGGGCCGGTCCCGCGATGTCCACCGAAGGCCTGACCGTCCGCGAGACGACGCCCGACGACGCGGCGATCCTGATGAGCTACGCGCAGAAGGTCATCATCGTCCCCGGCTACGGCCTCGCTGTGGCGCAGGCGCAGCACCAGGTCCGCGAGATGGCCGACCTCCTCCAGAGCGAGGGCGTCGAGGTGAAGTACGCCATCCACCCCGTCGCCGGCCGGATGCCGGGCCACATGAACGTCCTGCTCGCCGAGGCAAACGTGCCCTACGACCAACTCTTCGACATGGACGACGTCAATGCCGACTTCGAGACGGCTGACGTCGCGCTCGTCGTCGGAGCGAACGACGTGGTGAACCCGGCGGCCCGCACCGATCAGAGTTCGCCGATCTACGGGATGCCGATCCTCAACGTGGACAAGGCGCAGAACGTGATTGTGCTCAAGCGGTCGATGCGCCCGGGCTACGCCGGCGTCGAGAACGCGCTGTTCTACGGCGACAGCACGCAGATGCTCTTCGGCGATGCGAAGGACTCCATCGGCGAGGTGATCTCCGAACTGAAGGCCCTGAAGTCGTGACCGTGTGAACCAACCGAGTCGAGCTATGACTACGCAATCCGCCCCTCCCCCGCGCCCCGGCTGGCAGCACCCGCTCCTCGTGCCGGGCGTGCTCATCGTGTTCTCGCTCCTCTTCCTCGTCTCCGGCGACGGGGCGTTCGCCTTCGCGTTCCTGCTCGGCGCCCTCGGCATGGCGATGTACCTCGTCGGCAAGGCGCGGCGCTGGAAAGGAGCACCCGAGGCCGGGATGATCGTCGGCGTCGTCGGCGCCATCATCGCGCTGTGGGCGCTCTTCAGCTAGAGCGTGTTATGAACTCAGGTAAGTCGAACCCAGCGAGCGCGTTCAGATCGCGTCCCTCCCCCTCGGAGGGGGAGGACAGGTGGGGGTCCGCCTCGCTCGACGCGACCGCATCGGGCTCCTCGAACGCTGCGGACCCC